>NZ_BAAHAZ010000016.1:0-108817 GCF_054777115.1 Nocardioides maradonensis
GGTCATCAAGGTGTCCTTCTTCGAGTCGGTTGTGAGAGATCACTCGAAGGATCCACCTGGTGGCCGCGCCTACGTTGCAGGCACGCGCTCACTCAGGCCCTCGTACACCACTCTGCTGGACTCCACTGTTGCTTCATCAGAGTCAGACTCCTGGGGAGTCGAGTACGGCGGTATGGGATGAGCATCTGTCGTGCTTGGCCCGACGAGTCCTCGTACTGGATCCGGATTGCGTCCGAGCCGTCGGTCAGCCGCACGTCGCAGGTGAATGCTGCGCCAAGTAGCCGGTCGCGCTCTTCTCGGACGCCTTCGAGCATCACGTCGAGTTGCTCGTTTGCTGTCAGGGTGGCATCCGCCGCGATCAGCACGATCTCGCCTTCGGGGGCTACAGCCTTCGCGCCGAAAGGCGCGAGGTTGCCCGTCTTCCTCAACCGGGATTGTGCGAACTCGATCTGACTTCCGAGGAGCGCCTTGCGCCACTCGCCCGAGCCCGCGCTTGTGCCGCCTTCGTTGCTCACGCTGGGAACGGGATCCCGGTGTTGGCGTGGCAGCGGTAGCCGTGCGGGTTCTTGTGCAGGTACTGCTGGTGCACGGGCTCGGCGTAGAAGTACTCGCCGGCGGGGGTGATCTCGGTGGTGATCTCGCCGTACCCGCGACGGGCGATCTCGTCGCCGTAGATCTTGGTCAGCTCGCGCGCGGTCTGCTCCTGCTCGGGGGAGTGGAAGAAGATGGCGGAGCGGTACTGGGTGCCGATGTCGTTGCCCTGGCGCATGCCCTGGGTGGGGTCGTGGACCTCGAAGAACTGCTTGACGAGGTCGGCGTACGAGACGACGGCGGGGTCGAAGACGACGCGCACGGACTCGGTGTGGCCGGTGCGGCCCGTGCAGACCTCCTCGTACGTCGGGTGCGGGGTGAAGCCGCCGGCGTACCCGACCGACGTCGACCAGACGCCCGGCTTCTGCCAGAAGATCTCCTCGGCGCCCCAGAAGCAGCCGAGGCCGAACTCGGCGACCTCCAGCCCGTCCGGGACCTCGTCGGTGACGAGGGGCGTGTGCAGCACGATGTTCTCCGCGGGCAGCGGGAACGGGTAGGTGGAGCGGCCCGGCAGCGCGTCCGGGGCATCGATCATCTGGGTCTTGCGGGAGGCGAACACCCCTCCATTCTCCCCGCGCGCGCAAGTGCTGGCATGGTGGAGACATGAGGCGATGGCGGGACCTGCCGATGGGGCTGCGGCACCTCGTCAGCCTCGGTGTCTGCCTGGTCCTGACCCCGGTCGCGCTCGCCGTCCTCGACTACGGTGCGGACGACTACATGCGCCGCGTCAACGTCCTCGTCGCGATCGGCAGGAGCGACACGATCGAGGACGTCGCCCTCATCGGTACGGCGTGCGTGCTGCTCCTCCTCGTCGCGGCCTGCGGTCGCATCTCGGGGCTGGGTCCGGTCGTCGCCGGGGTCCTGTACGGCGTGGCCCCCTTCGCCTGGTTCGTCCTCGACAACGAGGGCTTCCTGCACGCGATGGTGCGGCTGCCCTCGACCCACCTGTGGTTCGAGGCGGCGCCGTACGAGCTGCCGCTCGCCGCCGTGCTGCTCATCGGCGCGGGCATCTCCGGGCGCTGGGGCACGCGCCCGGCAACCCGACCTGAGTAGGCTCGCCGGGGTGAGCGATCGCGACCTCTCCCATGACTTCGACGACGCCGGTTTCGAGACCCGCGCGATCCACGCCGGATACGAGCCGGACCCCACGACCGGTGCGGTGATCCCGCCGATCTACGCCACCTCGACCTACGCCCAGGACGGCGTCGGCGGCCTGCGCAACGGCTACGAGTACAGCCGCTCGGCCAACCCGACGCGCACCGCCCTGGAGTCCACGCTCGCCTCCCTGGAGGGTGGAGCGCACGGCTTCGCGTTCGCCTCCGGGCTGGCGGCCGAAGACACCCTCGTGCGCTCGCTGTGCACGCCCGGCGACCACGTGGTGCTTCCGAACGACGCGTACGGCGGGACCTTCCGCCTCTTCGACAAGGTCGAGCAGGCCTGGGGGATCGAGCACAGCCCGGCCGACATCACCGACGTCGCCGCGGTCGCCGAGGCGATCCGCCCGGGCCGCACCAAGCTCGTCTGGCTCGAGACGCCGACGAACCCGGTGCTCAACATCGCGGATATCGCCGGCATCGCCGAGATCGCCCACGCCGCGGGGGCGCTGCTCGTCGTGGACAACACCTTCGCGTCGTCGTACCTCCAGCAGCCCCTGGCGCTCGGCGCCGACATCGTCGTCCACTCCACGACGAAGTACGCCGGCGGCCACTCCGACGTGGTGGGTGGCGCCCTCGTCACGGACGACGACGACATCGCGGCGAAGCTCGGCTACCACCAGAACGCGATCGGCGCGGTGGCCGGCCCGTTCGACTCCTGGCTCACGCTGCGCGGACTGAAGACGCTCGCGCTGCGGATGGAGCGGCACTGCGACAACGCCGAGCGCGTCGTCGACTTCCTCTGCTCGCACCCGGCCGTCGGTGAGGTCATCTACCCGGGGCTGGAGACGCATCCCGGCCACGAACTCGCGCAGCGGCAGATGAAGCGGTTCGGAGGGATGGTGTCCTTCCGTGTCCGCGGCGGCGAGGAGAAGGCGCTCGCGGTCTGCGCCGCGACCAAGGTGTTCACGCTCGGTGAGTCCCTGGGCGGTGTCGAGTCCCTGATCGAGCACCCCGGCCGGATGACGCACGCCAGCGTCGCCGGCACCGAGCTCGAGGTGCCCGCCGACCTGGTGCGGCTCAGCGTCGGCATCGAGACCGCGGACGACCTGGTGGCCGACCTCGAGCAGGCCCTGGGATGACCGAGGCCGATCCGGAGGAGCCGCCGCCGGCGCCGCCGGGGGAGGAGGCCGAGGAGCAGACCGAGGAGCGGGCCGACCCCGAGCAGCCGGGCGACCGCCGGGAGCGGGACCTGATCCGCCGCTTCGCGCAGCTGTGGCACCAGCGTGAGCGTGAGCGCGAGGAGATCCGGATCACGACCGGTCCCTCGGACCTGCGCCGTGCCGAGGTGCCGCACGGCCTCGACCTGGCCGCCAGCTGGGCCTGGCGGCTGCTGCTCATCGGCGGCGCGCTCTACGTGCTGCTGCGCCTGCTCGCGTTCTTCGCGGTCGTGACCGTGCCGATCGCCGTCGCGCTGCTGGTCAGCGCCCTGGCCGCGCCCTCGGTGGCCCACCTGGAGCGGCTCCGGGTGCCCCGCGGGCTCGCGTCGCTGGTGGTCGTCGTCCTCGGCATCGCGACGGTCGTCGCGCTGCTGACCTTCGCGGGCCAGCAGGTCGCCAACGGGGCCAACGACCTGGCCGACTCGACGGTCAAGGGTCTCGGCGAGATCCGCAGCTGGCTGCAGACCGGGCCGTTGCACGCGAGCGACAGCCAGATCAACGACTGGATCCAGAAGGCCCAGGACGCGATCACCAAGCAGTCCGAGGGCGGTCAGGTCCTCGGCCGGGTGACCGAGCTCGGCTCGGCCCTCGGCCACGTGCTCGCGGCCTTCTTCATCACCCTGTTCGCGACGTACTTCTTCCTCGCCGACGGCCGGCAGATCTGGGCCTGGCTCGTCCGCCTCGCCCCGCGGGCGGCCCGCGCACGGGTCGACAGCTCCGGGCAGGTCGCCTGGCTGTCCCTCGTGCAGTTCGTGCGCGCCACGGTCATCGTGGCCCTCGTCGACGCCCTGGGGGTGGCGATCGGCGCGGGCATCCTCAGGGTGCCGTTCGTGCTGGCGATCGGTGTACTGGTGTTCCTCGGCGCGTTCGTCCCGATGATCGGCGCCACGATCGCCGGCACGGTGGCCGTGCTCGTCGCCCTGGTCGATCGCGGCCCGGTGACCGCTGCGCTGATGCTCGCCGTCGTGATCGGCGTCCAGCAGCTGGAGGGCCACGTGCTCCAGCCGTTCCTGATGGGCCGCTGGGTGTCCTTGCACCCGCTCGGCGTGATCGTGGCGATCGCCAGCGGGGTGCTCGTCGCCGGCGTCGCGGGCGCCCTGGTCGCCGTACCCCTCGCGGCCGCGGGGAACGCCGTCGTCCTCCACCTCGCCGCGCTGGCCGAGGTCGCGACCGATCCCGAACCCGTCCCGGAGGGAGCTCCCGATGCCTGACTTCGGCCTGGCCGACATCGAGGCGGTCCGCCCGCTGGTCGACTCCGTCGCCGTCCGTACGCCGCTGCACGAGTCGCGTTGGCTGAGCCAGCTCGCCGGCGTACCGGTGTGGCTCAAGTGCGAGAACCTCCAGCGCACTGGCTCCTTCAAGGTTCGCGGCGCAGCCGTCCGCATCGCCCAGCTGGCCCCGGAGGTCCGCGAGCGCGGGGTGGTCGCCGCCTCGGCCGGCAACCACGCGCAGGGCGTCGCGCTCGCCGCGCAGCAGCACGGCATCCCGGCCACGGTCTTCATGCCCGACGGCGCACCGCTGCCGAAGGAGCGGGCCACGCGGGCGTACGGCGCCGACATCGTCTTCGGCGGACCCACCCTCGAGGATTGCCTCGCGCTCGCCCAGGCGCGGGCCGACGAGACGGGCGCGACGCTGATCCACCCCTTCGACCACGCCGACATCGTCGCCGGGCAAGGCACGCTCGGCCTCGAGGTCGTCGAGCAGTGCCCCGACGTCGAGACCGTCCTGGTGCCGGCAGGAGGAGCCGGCCTGCTGGCGGGCGTGGCTGTCGCGGTGAAGGGCCGCCGTCCTGGCACGCGCGTCATCGGCGTCCAGGCCGCGGGTGCGGCCGCCATCCCGCCGTCGCTGGCTGCCGGTCACCCGATCCGCCTCGAGCGGATGTCGACGATGGCCGACGGCATCGCCGTGGGCCGACCGGGGGAGTTCACCCTCCCGCTCGTCGAGGAGTACGTCGACGAGATCCGCACCGTCTCCGAGGAGTCGCTGTCGCGCGGCGTCCTCGCGCTGGTCGAGCGCGAGAAGCTGGTCGTGGAGGCGGCCGGTGCCGCGGCCGCGGCCGGGTTCGCCGACCTGCTCGCCGCGGGGGAGCGGCTGCCCGGTCCGGTCGTCGTGGTGTTGTCCGGCGGGAACATCGACCCGCTGCTGCTCGGCAAGGTGATCCAGCACGGCATGGCCGCCGCGGGCCGGTACCTCAGCGTCGACGTGCACATCCCCGACGTACCGGGCGGGCTCGTGGGGCTGCTCCGCGAGATCGCCGACGCCGGCGCGAACGTGCTCGAGGTCGCCCACGAGCGGGTCTCACCGACGCTGCACGTCGGTGAGGTCGTCGTCCACCTGCAGCTCGAGACGCGGGGGCCGGAACATGCCGAAGCCGTGCTCGCGCGGGTGCGCGAGCACGGCTTCGTGGTGGATCAGTAGCTGCTGATCAGGAACCGTAGGGCTTGGCGTCGAGGATGATGACCGTCTGGGTCTTGCCGTTCACCTCGTAGGAGACGGTCTCGCCCTTGCTGCGGCCGTTGATGGCCGCGCCGAGCGGCGCCTCCGGGGTGTAGACCGCGATGTCGGACGGGGCGCCCTCGCGGGCACCGATCAGCAGGAACGTCTCGGCCTCGTCATCGTCGTCGCCCTCGAACTTGTAGGTGACGACCATGCCGGGCTCGACGACGCCGTCGTCGGCCGGCGGGGCGACGATCTCGGCGCGCTCCAGCATCTCCTGCAGCTGGGCGATCCGGCCCTCGTTCTTGCCCTGCTCCTCGCGGGCGGCGTGATAGCCGCCGTTCTCCTTGAGGTCGCCCTCGTCGCGGGCGGCGCTGATCTCGGCGACGATCTCGGCGCGACGGGGGCCCTTGAGGTGCTCCAGCTCCGCCTTCAGCTTGTCGTAGGCGTCCTGCGTCAGCGCGACCTTGCCGTGCTCGGTCTGCGTCATCGGGGCCTCCTGCATTCGGTGCTTCGCACGGCCGATGCCGTGCCACTAAAGGATCACCGCCCGGGGCTGTCCCTCGGGCGGCGGAAATCTCAGTCTACATCGGAGGCCGTGCGGACGCAGGTCAATGGGGGCGGGGCTGCCCCGGTGCGGTGCACCCCAGCCACTCGATCGAGTCGGCTTCGCGGGTGGTGCGGAAGGTGATCGTGTAGAGCGTGTCGGGGTTGGCGTCGCGCGGCGGGTTGACGCTGGTGCGCCCGACCTCCTCGCCGTCGCCGGCCAGTGCCCGGACCGTGCACGTGGCGTCGACGGGTCCGTCGCCGTACTTGACCTGGTACTTGATCCACGCCTGGTGCTGGCTGTGGCCCTTCGGGCCCTCCTGGGAGGAGACGGCGGGGTCGGCGTTGCCGGCGATCGCCCAGACCAGCCACGCGACCAGCGCGATGAGGAGCAGGCCCACGACGACCGCCACGACGAGGCGGCTGGTGCCCGACGGCCTGCCGTAGCGCTGAGCCAGGGAATCGGGCGTGCTGCTCACGGGTTCATGGTGACATGCCCTCCGGCACTACTGTTTTGCGCATGCCCACCGACCGTTCCGGCCTGCGTCTGATGCACGTGCACGCCCATCCCGACGACGAGTCCAGCAAGGGCGCGGCGTCGACGGCGAAGTACGTCGCCGAGGGGGTCGACGTGCACGTCGTCACCTGCACCGGCGGTGAGCGGGGATCGATCCTGAACCCGAAGATGGACCGGCCCGGGATCCTGGAGAACATCCACGAGATCCGGCGCCAGGAGATGGAGCGCGCCCGCGACATCCTCGGCGTCACCCAGGACTGGCTGGGCTTCGTCGACTCCGGTTGGCCCGAGCCGGACGAGGACGGCAACAAGCCCCCGTTGCCGGAGGGCTGCTTCGGCCTGGTGCCGGTGGAGGAGGCGGCCCGCCCGCTGATCCGGCTGGTGCGCAGCTTCCAGCCGCACGTCATGACGACGTACGACGAGAACGGGGGCTACCCGCACCCCGACCACATCAAGTGCCACGAGGTGTCGGTGTACGCCTTCGAGAAGGCCGCCGACCCGGCGTACGAACCGGAGCTCGGGCCCGTCTGGCAGACCCAGAAGCTGTACTACCACCACGGCTTCAACCGCCCGCGGATGCAGGCGCTGCACGACGCCATGGTCGAGCACGGGCTCGAGTCGCCCTGGGAGGAGCGGCTCAAGGAGTGGAAGCCGGACCCTGCCTGGGACGCCCGGATCACGACCAAGGTGCCGTGCTCGGAGTACTTCGGTGTCCGCGACCAGGCGCTGCTCGCGCACGCGACCCAGATCGACCCGGACGGCTTCTGGTTCGCCGTGCCGCGGGAGATCCAGGAGAAGGTCTGGCCGACCGAGGACTACGAGCTGGTCACCAGCCACGTCCCGACCGAGACCCCGGAGGACGACCTCTTCGCCGGAGTCACCGCCGAAGTGGGAGAATGACGACGTGTACGCCTTGACCGCCACCACCCCGCCGAGCCCGCCGCCGGACAACTCGGTCGTCGCCGGCCCCTGGGGTGCGGCCATGTTCGCGTTCCTGATCCTCATGACGGTGCTCATCTGCTGGAGCTTCACCAAGCAGCTGAAGAAGGCCCAGAAGGCCAAGGACGCGGGCGTCTTCGGCGACGAGCCGGTGGACCGCGACGCGGACGTCCAGGAGCCCGAGACCCACGACGCCGAGGCGTAGGCCGCGATGGTCAGCCTCGACCAGCTGGTCGGCTTCGGGCTGGCCGCGTTCATCATCATCGTCATCCCCGGGCCGAGCGTGCCCTTCGCGATCGGTCGGGCCATCAGCTACGGGCCGCGGGTCGCACTGGCGACCGTCGCCGGGAACACCACCGGCCTGACCGTCATCATGTGCCTGGTCGTAGGCGGCCTCGGCGCCGTCGTCGCGACCTCGGACGCGGTCTTCATGACCATCAAGCTGATCGGAGCGGCGTACCTGGTCTACCTGGGCATCCAGGCCTGGCGGCACCGCACGCAGGTCGAGCTGACCGCGGTCGGCGTGCGTGGCCCGATGACGCCGTTGCGGGCCGCCCGGCAGGGCTTCGTCGTCGGGGTCACCAACCCGAAGGGCTTCATGATCTACGCGGCCCTGCTGCCTCCCTTCGTGGACCGGTCGGCCGGCGCGCCGCCCGCGGCCCAGCAGATGCTGATGCTCGGCTGGATCGCGATCGTGATCGGCCTGCTCAGCGACTCGATCTGGGCCCTGGTGGCCGGTCGCGCCCGCCACTGGTTCGCCAGCTCCCCGAAGCGGGTCCAGCGCCTCGGCGCGGTCGGCGGTACGTCGATGATCGGCCTCGGCGTGGGCCTCGCCGTCACCGGCCAGCCGAGCCACTGAGCGCGCTCGCCGCTGTCGGCGGCGTGTGACAGGTTGAGCCCGTGGCCCAGCGTCCCGACGTCCCCCTCGAGATGGTCGAGCGGATCCGCGCGGTGCTCGATCCGCTCCCGCAGGTGCGCGAGGAGTCGGCCTGGGTCGGCCTGCGCTGGCGGGTCGGGGCCGCGACGATCGCCCATGTCTTCGGCGGGGAGGACCAGCTGTTCCGGGTGATCTTCCGCGCCGAGCCCGAGGAGGTGATGGCGTTCGCACACCTCGGCGACCCCTACTTCAAGACCGAGTGGGGCGGCAACGTCGTCGGCCTGCTGCTCGACGACGCCACGGACTGGGTCGAGGTCGGCGAGCTGCTGACCGACTCCTACTGCCTGCAGGCGCCGGCGAAGCTGGTGGCGCTCGTCGATCGCCCTGCCTGACGGGCTCAGTCGAGGAGTCGCTGGTAGTAGCGGATCGTCTGCTGCTGCTTCCCGAGGTCGGCGTACCAGGTCGAGAGGTGGCCGCGGCACCGTGCCCGGGCGCGCACCGTGTCGTAGCCCTGGCACTCGGCGAGCGCCTCGGAGATCGTCTCGGTGTAGTCGATCGTGCCGTTGAGGTGGTGGACGTCGAAGCCGTTGGCGGCGTCCCCGCGGATGTCGACGATGGTGAGCCCGCTGACCCGCGGCGCCCGGACCGTGTCGCCGAGCGAGGGAGAGAGGCCGACGCCGAGCGCCAGGCCGGCGACGAGTGTCGCCAGGGCGAGGAGAAGGGCCCGGAGCGGACGGAGGGACGTGGTGGAGCGGAGCATGGCTGCCTCCCGAGTGACGTACGCCGGACCATCCGGCACCTCGCACGCTAGGAAGCGCGCCCGACAGCGGCCGGCGGGCCGCCGTACCGCCTGTGGAGGATGCGCCGCGACGCCGTGGCTGTGGACGGATCCGCGCCCTTCGTGTGACGCGTGGGACGGCGTGCGACGCTTCGTGTCACATCCACGTGCCCGCCGACGTCGAGCCGACGAACGCATCCGATCCACCTCAAGGAGCACCTCATGTCCTACGAAGTCGACTTCGTGAACGTCTCGACGACCGGGCTGGAGTCCTCTCCGGTCGCGGAGGCCCTCGCCGGACTGCGTGCCAACGAGGCGCGCTACTTCAAGAACAAGTACGACCTCACCTTCACGACCGTGCCGGCCACCGAGGCGCCCGAGCTGCTGGCCTGGATCGAGCGGATCCTCAAGGAGGAGCGCGACATCGTCATCGAGTCGACGCCCCTCGAGGTGGCCGACATCGCGGTGGAGGGCATCAAGTGGCCCTACGTCATCTACGAGTCGGGCCTCGTCGTCAACGTGCTCTACACGATCGAGGACGGCGGCAAGCGCGCCGTGGGCTTCAAGCTCTCCCAGGGCATGGAGGTCCCCGCCGAGCTCGCCGAGAAGTTCAAGTTCGCCCGTCAGAAGTCGAAGCTCGCCGGCGAGATCCGCGGCACCTTCTTCGTCATCAAGGGCGAGTACTGACGCCGCTCAGTCGTCGGTCGGGTCCGGCTCGTGCTTCCCGGCGCGCTTGGTACGCCGGACCCGCCGACGCAGCTGCAGGATGCGGAGCGTGCCCGCGCAGACCGCGATGAGCAGCCCCGCCGCGACGGCGGCCAGGAGGGCGACGGCCAACGGCGGGTGCCAGGTCCACCCGAGGAACCGCACGGCGACCGCGCGAGTGTTCTGCGCGATGAAGATGATCAACAGGACCAGCAGCACGGCCAGGCCGACGACGGCGGTCCAGGTCTTGCTGGTCCACGAGCTGCGCAGCGGGTCGTGAGCGTGCTCGTGCTGCTCCGGGGTCCGATCGGTCATGGTGGGCTCCTCCCTGGCCGGTTGCTCGGAGGCTAACAGCGGGAGCAGCCGGCACCGGGCAGGATGGACCCATGAGCGACACCCGCCACGGCACCATGCCGACCGACCGACCGGAGCGCTACGCCAAGCAGCTCGCCGGGCACTGGGCGCGCAAGGGCAGCGCCGACGTCGAGGACGGCGTCACCGTCATCCGGTTCGAGAGCGGCCAGGTCGTCCGGCTCACGCCCGCCGACGGTGCGCTCGACATCGTCGTCGAGGTTCCGGCCGACGGTGACGCCGACCGCTTCGCGCAGGTGGTCGCCGAGCACCTCGAGCGGTTCGGGCAGCGCGACGAGCTGCACGTCACCTGGGACGCTGTCTGATCTCTCCGGGCTCGCCGGCGGCGAAGAGGCCGTGGCGCATGGCGAACAGCGCCGCACCGGCCCGGCTCGTCTCGCCGATCTTGGTGTAGATGTGCTCGATGTGGTTGCCCACGGTCTTCGGTGTGATCGTCAGCTGCTGCGCGATCTGCCGGTTCGACATCCCGCTGGCGGCGAGTCGGAGCACCTCGACCTCCCTGCTCGTGAGGGCTGCGACGTGGGTACGGCGGCGCCCGGTCGGCTGACCAGCGGCGGCGAGCACCGCCTCGACGGCGCTGGCGTCGAGGCGCCCGAGCCGGGCTTCGGTCCTCAGCACGTGGGCGGCGTCCGCCGACGTCAGCGCGCCGCGGTGCGGTCGCGGTTCGATCTTGGTCTGGTAGGTCTCGGCGACCGCGAGGAGCCGGGCTGCTGGTGAGATCGCGGCACCGTCGACGCCGAGCGGGTAACCCGATCCGTCGAGGCGCTCGCGGACGTGCGCGACGATCCGGGCCACGGGTGTCAGTGACGGGGATTGCCGGAGCATCTGCTCCGCCAGCTGCGGCGCGAGCCGCACCCGTTCCCAATCGGCCACGGTGAGCGGCCCGGGCTTGTCCCAGATCGCGTTCGAGACCCCGAGCCGGCCGTAGCCGGCGGTGAGCGCGGCGCGGTGCAGGTTTCTCCGGTCGACGGCAGCGAGACCGAGGTGGGACGCAGCCGCCGACACGAGGGCTGCCACCGCGTCGGAGTGCCCCGCCGTGCACGGGGTCTTCAGGTCGACGTACCGGCCGATCGCTGCGAGCGCCTGGTCGAGCTCGTCGTCGGACAGCAGGTGCAGCCCTGGGTCCTCGTCGAGCACAGCGCCCCAGGAGCCGACCTCGTCGAGCCCGGCGAAGACCTTCTCCGGGTCCGCGCACAAGCATGCCGCGACGTCCGGATCGAACTGCGTGGCCGCCCCTCGTGCGGCGAGGGCGACGGCCGCGTCGACGCCGCGTTCCCGGTGCGCGACCTCGGCATACTCGGCGAGCTGGACCACCCGGGACGCCAGCGGGATCCGCGATCCCGCTACCTCGCCCGGCCAGCCCTTCCCGTCCCAGCGCTCGTAGGAGGCCCCGAGCGCGTCCAGCACCGCCCCGTCGAGACCGAGCTCGTCGGCCAGGGCGCGAGCCAGCCGGGCGTGTCCGGCGACCATGGCCTCCACGTCCCGGTGACCGCCGAGAACGAAGGCGCACGCGACCCGGAGGCGATGCAGTGGCGGCGCTCCGGCGCCCAGCATCCGGAGCAGGCCCACGACCTCCTCGAGCCTGCCGTCCGCGTCGTCGTACTTCGTCGCCTTGAACGCGATGTCGTC
The DNA here is from genome assembly GCF_054777115.1 of Nocardioides maradonensis. NCBI lineage: Bacteria > Bacillati > Actinomycetota > Actinomycetes > Propionibacteriales > Nocardioidaceae > Nocardioides > Nocardioides maradonensis. The sequence continues at coordinate 11,705 of NZ_BAAHAZ010000016.1, forward strand.
GCCGAACCACTGCGCCTGCTCGTGGGCGTCCGTGTGGCAGCCGACGTTGACCAGAAGGGCGCTGTAGTACGCGGCGGCTCGGGTCTTGTCGTCGACGCCGAGCAGGTCGCACAGGCGCATCGCGATCCGGCACTGGCGCAGCACGTGCTCCATCGGCTGGCCGAAACCGAGGTCGATCCCCAGCGAGATCGAACCGAGGACCTCGGCCAACCGCACACCGGATCGTGGGGGATCTGCCACGTCCTCCAGCGTAGGAGATCGCCGCTGCCACGGCTCCGAAGATGAGGGGATCGCCTCATGTGCCGACACCGTCGCGCTCCGTACGGTCAGGATCCGACATCCACGAGAGGAGCAAGTCATGGCCAAGGCATCCAGCGCCACCGCAGAGCGAGTGGTGGACTACGGCGTCGCGCTCGACCGTTCGAGCCAGCTGGACGGGTTCACTGTCAGCTTCACGAGCATCACGCAGTCGCACGACCTGGCACCCGTGCTGGCCGCGCTACCGACCGGCAAGTGCACCTGCCCGCACTGGGGCTACGTCATCAAGGGCCGCGTCGTCGTCCGGTACGACGACCACGAGGACGTCCTCGGGCCCGGCGACGCCTTCTACATGGCGCCCGGGCACGCACCCGAGGCGGAGGAGGGCACCGAGCTCGTCGAGTTCAGCCCGACCGACCAGCTGGCCGAGGTCGAAGCCGCCATCGCGGCCGCGATGCGCGTCTGACCCGGCTCGAGCCCGCTGCCCTTGTCGGGCAGCGGGCGGCGTACTCAGGCCTCGTGAGCGGCAGCCAGCCTCGCACCCGCCCCTGCATGCGTCAGCAGCACGACCGCCGCGCAGATCAGCACCAGGTTCTTGAGCACGAACTCGCCGTCCGCCGTCAGCAGCAGCGGGTCGCGGTGCTGGAACATGATGCTCGGGACCATCACGAACGTGAGGAACGTGCCGGCCAGGTGTGCGGCGAGCACCGGCAGCACCACGCGCAGGGCGATGCCCGTGACCAGGCCGACGCCGAGGACGAGCTCGACCGCACCGAGGGTCGGTACGACGACGCCCTCCGGCGCCCACGGCAGCGTCCGGTGGACGAGCTCGGCGACCGGCGAACGACCCATCACCTTGAGCACGCCGAACCAGAGGAAGATGATGCCGAGGAACATCCGCATCGCCGGCATGGCGAGCGGCTGCAGCATCGCGTGCACGCTGGCCTCGGCGGCCAGCAGCCGGTCGACGACCCGTTCGCGTGAAGGATCGGCGACGCGGTGCGCCGCCGGGTGGTGGATCAGGTGGAGCCGCCTGTTGTGCGGTGGCTTGGTGCCGGTGGGCACGCCAGTCGTGGCCATCGGGGGACCTCCTTGGGAGAGAGGGGGCGTTGCTCGGTGGGAAGTGGTCGAGCCCGAGAGGCCGGTGGAACGGCCCTTTCTCCGAAGGTAGGGACGCCGGCTTGGGCGAACCTTGGCGATGTGACCGCCCGCACGGTTCCCGGTCCAGACCGGATGGCTGTCGATCGCGCCGCGTCCAGGCCTCCCCCAGCGGGACCTTCGACCCTGTGGAGCCGGGCCAGGCCTGTCCGATGCTGGGGGCGCACCTCACCCGGCTCGCTCGTGGATCGGTACGCCGACGGCGTACCCCTGCTGCTCGAGATCGATCACGTGGACCACGAGCGCTCCCACGGCTGGTCGGTCGTGGCTCGCGGCCGCGGCGAGCGCGTGCTCGACGGTGAGCGCTCCGCGGCCGAGCGTGGGGTTCCTGGGCCGCCCCGGTGGGTGCGACGCGAGGACGAGGTCTGGATCCAGCTGCGGTGGGGGAGCTGACGGGGCGGCGTACCGGTGCCGGCTGGGACCTCGCCGCCGGCCTCCCGGTGCGCCGGGCTCGGTGAAGCGGTGGGGGGCACGTCGCCCCCGACGGGATGCCGTGTCGTGCCTCCTACGCTGGAGGGATGGCGAACCGTCTCGCATCCGCGACGAGCCCGTACCTGCTTCAGCACGCCGAGAACCCGGTGGATTGGTGGGAGTGGGGGCCTGAGTCGTTCGCCGAGGCGAAGGAGCGCAACGTCCCTGTGCTGCTGTCCGTCGGGTACGCCGCCTGCCACTGGTGCCACGTCATGGCGCACGAGTCGTTCGAGGACGAGGCGACGGCGGCGTACATGAACGAGCACTTCGTCAACGTCAAGGTGGACCGCGAGGAGCGGCCGGACGTCGACGCGATCTACATGCAGGCGACGCAGATCATGACCGGGCAGGGTGGGTGGCCGATGACGGTCGTTGTCGACCACGAGGGCGCGCCCTTCTTCGCGGGGACCTACTTCCCGGACCAGCCGCGGCACGGGTCGCCGTCGTTCATGCAGGTCCTCGAGGCGCTCGACGACGCCTGGCGGACCAGGCGGGGCGACGTGCAGGCGGCGACCGAGCAGATCCGCTCGCACCTCACCCAGTCGGCGCAGCCGCCGGCGACGCCGATCACGCAATCCGTGCTGGACGCGGCGGTGGAGCGGCTCGCGGACGACTTCGACCCGATGGCGGGCGGGTTCGGGAACGCGCCCAAGTTCCCGCCGACCATGGTGCTGGAGTTCCTGCGTCGGTACGACGGTCCGCACGCCTCCCGGGCCACGCACATGCTGGCCCGGACGACCGCCGCCATGGCCGGGAGCGGGATGTACGACCAGATCGGTGGCGGCTTCGCGCGGTACGCCGTGGACCGCGGCTGGGTGGTGCCGCATTTCGAGAAGATGCTCTACGACAACGGCCAGCTGCTCGGTCTCTACGCCCGGCTCGGCACCGAGCAGGGGGACCGGATCGCGGGGGAGACCGCCGACTGGATGCTGCGCGAGCTGCGCACGGCCGAGGGCGGGTTCGCGTCCGCGCTCGACGCCGACTCCGAGGGGGTCGAGGGCAAGTTCTACGCCTGGACGCGGGCCGAGCTGAAGGAGGCCCTCGGCGAGGCCAAGGGGGAGTGGGCGGCCCAGCTGTTCGGTGTCACGGAGCAAGGGACCTTCGAGCACGGCAGCTCCACCCTCCAGCTGCGGCACTTCCCGACCGACCCCACCGAGCAGCGCCGGCTCCGTGAGGTCAAGGCGCGGCTGCTCGACGCCCGCGCCCAGCGGGTGCGCCCCGCCCGCGACGACAAGGTCGTCGCGGCGTGGAACGGCCTCGCGATCAGCGGTCTCTGCGACGCGGGCCGCCGTCTCCACCGCCCCGACCTGATCGATGCTGCGCGCGCGGCGGCGGAGGTGCTGGTCGACGTCCACATCTCGAGTGCGACAAACCCGGGTCTCGACGGCGACAAACCCGGGTCTCGGCTGCTCCGAGTGTCCCGCGACGGCGTCGCCGGTAGCCACGCGGGCGTGCTCGAGGACTACGGCTGCGTGGCGTCCGGCTTCCTCGCCCTCGCCCAGGCCACGGCCGAGCAGCGCTGGCTCGACCTCGCCACCGCCCTCCTCGACGAGGCGTTGAGCGGCTTCGCCGCGGGCGACGGGGGTTTCTACGACACCCACGCCGACGCCGAGCAGCTGCTGACCCGGCCCCGTGACCCCGGCGACAACGCCAGTCCCAGCGGTCTCTCGGCGATGGTCCACGCCCTCGTCGAGGCCCACGCGCTCACCGGCACCGGTCGCTACCTCGACGCCGCCGAGGCCGCGCTGGCGAGCGTCGCGGCCCTGGCCGAGCGGGCGCCGCGGTTCACGGGCTGGAGCCTGGCCGCCGCGGCCACGCTGGCGTCCGGCGGCCCGATCGAGGTGGCGATCGTGGGCGAGCCCGGCCCGGACCGCGACGCCCTCGAGGCACGTGCGCTCCGGATCCCCGGCGCGGTGGTCGTGACTGCCCCGGAGCCCACCGGCATCCCCCTGCTGGAGGGCCGTACGCCGGTCGGTGGCCGCCCGGCGGCGTACGTCTGCCGGGGTTTCGTCTGCGAGCGCCCGGTCACGGACGCGGGCGACATCAACCCCTAGCCCGGGCCTCCCCGGCCTCGATCTCCTTCATCAGGTCGACGCAGTAGCGACCGAAGTCGATCTGGATGGTGTGCCGCGGCGAGGCGTAGTACTGCTCGAGGTGGGCGGCCTCGTCCGTGGCCATGATCTCGAGCTGCTCCGCGACAGACGGCAGTGCGTAGGACCCGGTCAGAAGCCGCGCGAGGAGCTTCGACTGCTGCTCGGCCAGGTTGACGATGGTGGGCGAGGACTGCGCCAGGCCCATGAAGAACAGGTGGTCGACGCCGGGCTTGATCATCCGCTTGAACAGCGGGTATCGGTGGTCGGAGTCCGGGTGCAGGTCGGTCTCGTCCCTGTCGAAGAACGGGAACTCCATCGAGTAGCCGGTCGCACAGATGACCACGTCCGCCTCGACCGACGAGCCGTCGACGAGCTCCACGGACCGCCCCGACAGCCCACGGATCTCCGGCAGCATGTGGATGTCGCCGGAACCCGCCTTGGTGAGGAAGTCGGCGCTCACCGACGGGTGGGCCGACAGCGGCTCGTGGTCCGGCTCGGGCAGGCCGTAGCTGCTCATCGACCCCACCAGCTCCCGGATGAGCTGCCGGCTGGCGGCCAGCGCCACGTCCTTGGGTACGTCGGGCGGCGCCATCACCTTGTCGGCCGCCTGCCCGTTCCGGTACTTCGGCAGCACCCAGACCCCGCGCCGCGCGGAGACGTAGAGCTTCGAGGCCATCCACGGCGACGACAGCTCGGAGGCGATGTCCATCGCCGAGTTGCCCATCCCCACCACGACGACGGTCCTCCCGCGGATCTCGACCGGCTCGAAGGGGTTGACGTAGTGGTGGCTGTGCAGCACCTCGCCGTCGAAGGGATCAGACGCCCAGTCGGGAAGCCGCGGCTTCCAGTGGTGCCCGTTCGCGACGACCAGGTCGGTGTACTCGCGCGTCTCGCCGGTCGACAGCTCCACGCTCCACCCGCCGTCGACCCGACGAGCCCGCTCGACGCCCACCCCGAACTCGATCCGGCCGCGCAGGCCGAAGTGGTCGGTGTAGTCCCGGAAGTACTGGTGGATCAGCGTGTGGTGCGGGAAGTCCGGGTACGACGCGGGCGCCGGGTAGTCCTCGAACTGCAGCCGGGTCGTCGAGGTGTCGATGTGCAGCGACTCGTAGACCGAGGAGCGGCCGTTGGGGTTCTTGAAGTACCAGTTGCCGCCCACGTCGTCGGACAGCTCGAACTGGTCGTAGTCGACCCCGAACTCCGCCAGTCGCTTCGCCGTCGTGATGCCGGAGCACCCGGCGCCGATGATGCAGACCTTCACGCGCCGGCCCCGTCCGTCGAGTCGAGGCAGGCGAACGCCGTGCGCAGGTAGGTATCGGTGCGCTCCGAGGACGTGAAGTGGTCGACCATCCGGTTCATCGCGTAGGCCACGGTGACGCGGCGGTCGAGGTCGTTGACGACCACCGCACCGCCGTACCCCGTCCACCAGCAGACCCGGCCCTCCGGGACCGCGGGCGCGGACAGCGGCTGGGGGAGCGCGTAGCCGATGCCCCAGCGCAGCGGGACCAGCAGCACCTTGTCCGTCCCGTCCGCCTGCTCCTCGAAGATCCGGTCGATGGTCTCCTTCGACAGCAGCCGTACGCCGTCCACCTCTCCGCCGTGCGACACGACGGACTGGATCCGGGCGATCGAGCGGGCGTTGCCGTGGCCGTTCGCCCCGGCGACCGAGACCCGGCGCCACTTCGGCGTGTTGCAGCCGGCCATGTCGAGCACCGGGTTCACCAGGGTCGGGATGAGCATGTTGTCGGGCGGCAGCGCGCCCAGGTCGAGCCCGCCGGGAGGCGGCGGCACGAGGTCGGCGCAGCGGGCCAGGTCCGCGTCGGGCACCCCGAGGTGGAAGTCGGCGCCCAGCGGTGCGGCGACGAGCTCGGCGAACACGTCGGACAGCGGCTGCCCGGTCGCGCCCCGGACCAGACCGTCGACGAGGTGGCCGTAGCAGACCATGTTGTAGCCGGAGGCCGACCCGGGCTCGAACCACGCGTCCTGCTCGGCCAGCAGGCTGTTGGCGTACGGCAGGTCGAGCAGGCCCTCGATCGTGAGCGGCGCGGTCCACCCGGGGAAGCCCGAGGTGTGCGACAGGACGTGCCGCACGAGCACCCGGTCGTCGCGGAACTCCGGCCAGTAGCGCTGCACGGGCGCCTCGAGGTCGAGGACGCCGCGGTCCACCAGCACCAGCGCCGTGATCGCGGCCATCGTCTTGGTGACCGACCACACCTGGACGATCGTGTCCTCCTGCCACTCGACGCCGGGCGTCGCGGTCCCTCCCCACAGGTCGACGACGAGCTCGCCGTCGCGCACGACCGCGAGCGAGGCGCCCAGATCGGTGCCGTCGGCGAGGTTCGCGGCGAGCAGGTCGTGGAGCGGCTCGAAGCCGGAGGTGGAGGTGCCGTGGACGGTCATGCGCCCACTGTAGGAACACGTTCTACCCGGCGGAAGGGGATGGTCGGGTCTAGCGTCGCCACCATGGTGGCTCCCCTTCCTCCGGTGACTCCCAACCGTGACCGCTTCTACGACGGCGGTACGCCGACCGAGCCGCCCGACCCGTCCCGCGAGCCACGGATCTCGCTGATCCGGATCGACGACGGCGGTGTCGAGCAGTTCCGGATGGGGCGGCGGATCGCCTACCGGGACCGGCAGTACGGCGAGCTCCTCGTCCCGCCCGACCTCGACACCTTCGTCACCGACCTCACGTCCGTCCCGACGCTGTTCACCTGGCTGGTGCCGAAGACCGGGCGCTACCTGCCGGCCACGCTGCTGCACGACGGCCTGGTGCACGGGCCGCACGAGCCGCCGACGTACCTCTCGACCGAGGGGTACGTCGTGGACCGGGTCGAGGCCGACCGCGTCCTGCGCACCGCCATGCGCGACCTGCAGGTGGGGCCGGTGCGCGGCTGGCTGATCTGGTCCGCCGTCACGCTCGGCACCATCTGGAGCGGCGACGCGCGGTGGAGCCGGCGCGAGCACCTGCGCTACCTGGTGCCGATGCTCCTCAGCCTCGGCCTGGTGGTCGTGCTCGGCGCGATCGCCACGCTGGACCTCTTCGACGTGGTCAGCTGGCTGCCGTGGATGGGCGACCGCCCGACCTGGCTCGAGCTGATCGGCGGCCTCGCGGGCGCGATCGTGGTCCCGCTGCTGCTCGGCCTGACCTGGGGCCGGTTCGCCATCGCGGGTGCGGTCACCGGCATCGCGCTCGCGGTGCTGCTGCACGCCACGGTGCTGCTCGCGGCCATCACCGGGCTCTACCAGGCAGCGGAGTGGTTGGCCGTGCGCCGGCCGCTCGGCGCCCTCGTCGCGGGAGGGGTCGTGGTCGCGGCGTCCGCGGTGCTCACCGTGCTGCTGACGGTCACCCAGTAGTTTTCGAGGTGTGACGGTCCTCGACTGCCGGCACTTCGCCGTGGGGGAGTGTCGCTCCTGCACGTGGCTCGGTCAGCCGTACGCCGACCAGCTGGCCGCCAAGGACGCCGCGGTCCGCGCCGTGGTCGGCGCCGGTGCGTGGCTGCCGCCGCAGGCGAGCCTGCCGAGCGGGTTCCGGAACAAGGCCAAGCTGGTCGTGACCGGGACCGCCGAGGCGCCGGTGCTCGGCATCCTGGGACCCGACGGCGACGGCGTGGACCTGCGCGACTGTGGCCTCTACCCGGCCTCCCTGCAGGCGGCGTTCCCGGCGCTGGCCGGTTTCATCGGGCGGGCCGGGCTGGCGCCGTACTCCATCGCGGAGCGGAGCGGCGAGCTCAAGCACCTGCTCGTCACCGAGTCGCCCGATGGCGAGCTTATGGTGCGCTTCGTGCTGCGCTCGACCGAGGCGGAGGCGCGGATCCGCAAGCACCTGCCGACCCTGCTCGCCGAGCTGCCGCGGCTACGGGTGGTGACGCTCAACATCCAGCCCGCCCACGCGGCGGTGCTCGAGGGGGAGCGCGAGGTCGTGCTGACCGAGGCCGACACGCTGCCGATGCGGGTGGGTGGGCTGACCCTGCACCTGCGCCCGCGCAGCTTCTTCCAGACCAACACCGCGATCGCGGCCGCGCTCTACCGCCGCGCGGCCGCATGGGTGGACGACGTCGCGCCGACGTCGGTGTGGGACCTCTACTGCGGCGTCGGCGGCTTCGCCCTGCACGTGGCCGCGCCCGGACGCGACGTCGTCGGCATCGAGATCAGTGCCGACGCCATCGCGTCCGCCGAGCGGTCCCGGGACGAGGCGGGCCTGCCAGGGAGCCTGCGGTTCGAGGTCGGCGACGCGACGGCGTACGCCGCCGGGCGACCCGCCCCCGACCTGGTCATCGTGAACCCGCCCCGGCGGGGCCTCGGCCCGCTCGCCGCCGATCTCGAGGTGCTCGGGCCGCGGCACGTCCTCTACTCCAGCTGCAACCCGGAGACCCTGGCCCGCGACCTCGGGGTGATGGCGGGCTACCGGGTGGTGCGGGGACAGGTCTTCGACATGTTCCCGCAGACGGGGCACGCCGAGGTGCTGGTCCTGCTGGAGCGCCGCTGACCCTTGCAGATTTCGCAAGGGATGCAGCGAACTCTTCAGTTCCCAGGCGTTGTGGAGCCTGGGAGGCGTTGGTATCGCTACATCCCTTGGGAAATCTGCGGCACCCTCAGCGGAGGGCGTAGGTGGCCATCGAGACCCCGACGTACTGCGCGATGAACGCGAGCACCGTGAAGCCGTGGAACACCTCGTGGAAACCGAACCACCGTGGGTTGGGGTCGGGCCACTTGAACCCGTAGACCAGGCCGCCGACCGTATAGAGCGCTCCGCCGACCACGATCAGCACGAAGATGGCCACGCCGACACCGACGCCGAACGCCAGGGCGCCGTGGAGGAAGGCGGGGATGAAGAAGACCGCGGCCCAGCCGAGCGCGATGTAGACGGGAGCCGACAGCCAGCGCGGCGCGGTCGGCCACAGCAGCTGCAGCGCCACCCCGATGAGCGCGCCCGTCCAGACGACGCCGAGCATCCACCACCGTGCGGCACCGTGGAGGAGCGTGATCGCGAACGGTGTGTAGGAACCGGCGATGAAGATGTAGATGTTCGAGTGGTCCAGGCGGTTGAGGATCGTCCAGACCTTCGGGGACCAGGTGCCGCGGTGGTACGTCGCCGAGACGCCGAACAGCAGCAGGGCCGAGGCGACGTACAGCGAGGACCCGACGCGCGTGGCCGCCGTCGGGGACAGGGTGATGAGGACCGTGCCCGCCGCGATGATGAGCGGCGTGCTGGCGGCGTGGAACCAGCCGCGCAGCTTGGGCTTGACCTCGGCGATGACGTCGGAGACGTCCTGTCGTGCGTGCTCGATACCCGCGTGCGCGCGCTCGCGGGCGTGCTGGATCGCTGGGCTCATGGCGCCAAGGCTAGTGGGTGTGCGGTGGGACGGACGAACCCTCGGACGGCTGCACGATCACGAAGCCCGGACCCTGGAACGCCACCTGGAACGCCTCGCCCGAGCCGCGGCCGATCAGCGCGCCGGCGGTGAAGGTGGACCGGATCGAGGTCTGCAGGTGGATCGACCACGCGACCAGCGCGTTGGCGTCGGCGAAGGTCGGCGCCTCCTGCGCGTTGAGCACGACCGGCTCGCCGTCGGTCGTGATCGCGACCCAGCCGGTGCCGCGCAGGCTGGTGTTGAAGAGCCCGCCGGCGGCGATGCTGCCGCCCTTGACCCGCTCGATGTTCCAGTCCAGCGACGCCGAGAACGCGAGCACGTTCTTGCCGTTCACCGACAGCCCGCTGTTGTTGAGATGCAGCACGTGCACGTGCTTGGCCTCGTCGGCCAGGAAGACGTCGCCCTGCCCGCTGACCTGCATCAGCGAGAGCCCCTCGCCGGTGAACGCCTTCTTCAGGAACCGCGCCGCGCCGCTGCCCTGGAAGGCGAAGTCGACCGCCCCCTGGTACGCGACCATCGAGCCGTGCCGGGCCAGGAACGGCTGGTCGATGCGCACCCGCAGCAGCTTCTTGTTCTGCAGCATGGCGCCGGTGCCGCTGACCTCGGAGAACCGGCCGTCGATCAGGTCGCCGGAGATGCCGGCGAAGGCGTTCTGGAGATTCGGGTCCCCGGGCGTGTACGCCGGCGGCTGCGCCGCGGCGGGCTGGGCCGCGACCTGCTGAGCCGCCTGCTGGGCGTCGACCTGCTGGGCCTCGACCGGCCGGACCCAGCCCGACGCCGGGTCGGTGCCGACCTCGGCCGGCGTCTCGTCGGCCTGCTGCTCCGCCCGCTCCTCGACCGGCCGCGCGGCCTCCTGGCCCCCGGCGCCCAGCCCCTGCGTGTCGATCAGCTGGGTCGCGCCGCCACCGTCGTCCGCCTGCTGGTGCTGCTCGGGGACGCGCGGCCCCTCCAGCGGGTCCGAGCCGACGACACCGCGGTCGCTGACGTGCACGGTCCACTGCGTGCCGTCCCAGTAGCGCAGCTCGTGGCGGCCGGTCGGGTCGGGGTGCCAGTTCGCGGGGGTCATGGCGTCATCGTGACACCCCGGTGGCTGACGGCGCAGCGCGATCCCGCCAGTTGCCCGCGGACTGGCTACGATCGGCAGGTGGCGGATTGGAAGCGTGGCGTGCGCAGGGTGCTCTACCCGGCGTACGAGGCACGGATGCTGCGCCACATGCCTGACAACCTGCCGCAGCACGTCGGGGTCATGCTCGACGGCAACCGCCGCTGGGCCAAGGCCGTCGGCCACGACACCGCCCACGGCCACCGTGCCGGAGCGGCGAACATCGAGCCGCTGCTGACCTGGTGCGACGAGATCGGCATCCAGGTCGTCACCCTGTGGCTGCTGTCCACCGACAACCTCAACCGCCCGGCGGCCGAGCTCGAGCCGCTGCTGGAGATCATCGTCGACGCGGTCGACTCCCTCGCCGACCAGCAGCGGTGGCGGCTCAACCCGGTCGGTGCCCTCGACCTGCTGCCGCCGGGCATGGCCGAGCGGCTCAAGCACGCGGCCGAGCGCACCAGCGACGTCGACGGGATGATCGTCAACGTCGCGGTCGGGTACGGCGGACGCCGCGAGATCGCCGACGCGGTCCGCTCCCTGCTGGTCGAGGCCTCGGCGCAGGGCCTGTCGATCGACGAGGTCGCCCAGCAGATCGACGTCGAGCACATCGCCGACCACCTCTACACCAAGGGCCAGCCCGACCCGGACCTCGTCATCCGCACCTCGGGGGAGCAGCGGCTCGGCGGGTTCCTGCTGTGGCAGAGCGCGAAGTCGGAGTTCTACTTCTGCGAGGCCTACTGGCCCGACTTCCGGCGCGTGGACTTCCTGCGCGCCATCCGCGCCTACGCGCAGCGCGAACGCCGGCACGGGGTCTGACCTGCAACCGAGGTGAGGCGGCACACATCACACCGGGCATGAAGACTCCAGCCCTCGCCGCCGCGGCCCTCGCGCTGCCGCTGCTCGTCTCGGGATGCGGGGGTACGACGTCCGCCGACCCCGCACCCACCGTCACGCCCACCGTCGGCACCAGCCCTGCCGGCCCGGCCCACAACCTCCCGCTCACCGCCGCCGTCATCCACCAGCTGCTCGCCGTCGCGACGAGGACCCACCAGCAGAAGCCGAGGTCGTTCTCGGGCTTCGAGCACGGCAGCACCTTCTACGCCTACGACCCGGCCACGAAGACCTGGTGGGCCGCCGGCGCGCTCGTGGCCGCGGACCCGAACGGCGGCGCGGCCGTCTCGCTCAACGACGAGGGCGCCTACGACGTGCTCCACCGCACCGCCGGCGGCGCGTGGGTCGACCGCCTCTCGGGAGAGGCCGGCTACGACCCGCCCCTGGCCCAGTGCAAGCAGTGGCCGCCGCTGCGCGTGCTGCGGCTGTGGCACTGGTCGCAGAAGGTCTGCGCCGAGCCCCGCTGGGGCTGAGCGTCAGCCCTCGACGCGCAGCAGCGGCTGCACGGTCTGCCGGCCGCGGTGGATCCACGCCTTGACCGTGCCGAGCGGGACGCCCATCTGCTGGGCGATCTCGTTGTAGTCCAGGTCCTGCAGGTCACGCAGCACCAGCGCCTCGGCGTGCTCCGGGTGCGTCGCGGCGAGCACCTCGAGCGCCTCGAGCAGGTCGAGCCGGCTACCCGCGATGACCGAGGTGGTGCGCGGATCGGCGGCCTGCGGCAGCTCGTCGTACCCGCGCTCGGCGGAACGCCGCTTCAGGGTCCGGTACGTCGAGCGGGCGCTGTTCGACGCGACCGCGTGCAGCCACGTGGTGAACCGCGACCGGCCGCTGAAGGTGTGGATCTTCGTCGCGACCAGCAGCAGCGCGTCCTGGGTCGCCTCCTCGGCGTCCTCGGGGTAGAGCAGCATCCGGCCGCAGATCCGGCGGACCCGGGGCTGGATCGCGGCGAGCAGGTCCTCGAGGGCCTCGCGGTCGCCGGCGGCGGCGCGGGCGGCCAGCTCGTCGAGGTCCGGAACTTCCGCGGCGTCCATCGGTGGGCTCCCAAGATCCTGTCGGCGATGCACCGGTTTGCGTGCCGAATATGTGCGCCACAATACCCAGGTGACTCTCCCGGAACGGCTCGGCCGGCTGCGCCGCGTCGACCGGATCGGCGCCGGCGGATTCGCCACGGTGTGGCTCTACCACGACGACGACCTCGACTCGCCCGTGGCGGTCAAGGCGCTCGCCGACAACTGGGCCGCGCGCGCCGACGTACGGGAGCGGTTCCTGGAGGAGGCGCGCATGCTGCGCCGCGCCGACTCCGACCACGTGGTGCGGGTCTACGACATCGGCGAGGCGGACCAGACCCCCTACTTCGTGATGTCGTACGCCGACCGCGGCTCGCTCGCGACGTTGACCGACGAGGGAGCGATCTCCGCGGACCGGGCCGTGGACCTGATCGCGCAGGCCGGCATCGGGGTGCACGTCCTGCACCAGCGCGGCATCATCCACCGCGACCTCAAGCCGCAGAACCTGCTGCTGCGCTCCGGCGACGACGACACCGAAGAGGTCCTGGTCGCCGACCTCGGCGTCGCGAAGGCGATGCTGCACGCGAGCGGACTGACCCAGGTGGTCGGCACACCGGCGTACATGGCACCCGAGCAGGCCATCGGCCTCGGCATCGACCGCCGGGCCGACGTGCACGCGCTCGGCGCCGTCGCCTACCACCTGATGACCGGCCGGATCGCCCGCAGCGGCGGCATCGCCGACCTCGGCACCGCGCAGCGGCCGGTGCCGCCCTCCGAGATCCGCCCCGAGCTCGCGGCGTACAACGACGTGCTGCTGCGCGCCCTCGCGCACGACCCCGAGCAGCGCTGGCGTGACGTGCCGACCTTCGTGGGTGCGCTGAGGGCCGCGCGCAACGAGGCGGCGAGCTCGGAGTACGCCTTCCTCTACGAGGCACCGCGGTCCGCGAACGCCGACACCGTCTACCTGCAGCGCACCTCGCTGGAGAGCCCGGTCCCTCCCGCGGCCCCTGTGGCTCCGGCACCGGAGGAGTCCGGCCGTCGCCGCCGCCGGGTCCCGTGGATCCTCGCCGCCTGCTTGGTCGTCGTCGCTGCCGTCGCCGGCGGCGGCTACGCGCTGATCGCCAACCAGGGCAAGGGCACGGCCGGCGGAGCGGTGCCGACCTCCGGCGCGACGTCCACGACGCCTCCGGTCGTCATCTCCCCGGACGTGACCTTCCCGCCCTTGGGCCTCGGCGTCGCGCTGACGGAGCGCCACACGGTCGTCTCGAAGGACGGCTCGACGAGCTGGAGCTACGAGGTCCCGAAGGGATGGACGGCGACCAACGTCGTCACCGGTGATTCGCTCACCGGCAAGCAGATCGACAACCAGACCGAGGTGCGGTGGCGTCCGCCGGACGCGCCCAAGCTCGGCGGTTACACCTTGCGCTTCGAGGCGCTCGACCCGACGAAGACCCAGGCCCAGAAGCGGGCCGAGCAGATGGCGGCCATGCGCTCGGTGGTGACCAGCGGCAACGGGTTCGACCTGCACTTCCTCCGTGACCGGCCCAACGACGGGCTGTGGTTCACCTACGTCGACGGCTACCACCACAAGCGCTACAACTTCTTCCAGTGGATGACGGTGCCGTCGGGCCTGGTCGGCCTGGAGGTCTCGGTCGCCGGTCGCTACGTCGACTGGAGCGGGCTGCAGAACCTGATCGGCAACGTGATGGGCACGGTCCACCCGGTGGGTTAACCGACAGTTCACCGGCGTCGCGGTTTCCGGCGAGAAATCCGACCATCACTGCACGGCCCCGGTTTGCCGTCCGTTTACCGGCGTCACCCCGAACGGTCGGGTGATCAGTTCACCCTTCTGGCGTCGCAAACCGCGGCATGCCACGGCCCTTCGGGGGGCCCCGGACCTGGATCTATGGTGACGACCCTCCCGTTTCGCAATGCTGCTGCGCCCGAAGCCACACCTCGCCGGCTGAGCCGCAGGGCCACCGGTGCCGACGCGATCTTCGTGAACGTCGCGCGCATCGTCGGCGCCTCCGTCCTCGTCATCACCGGTGGCGTGGGCGTGTTCCTCGCCTGGCAGGCGGTCCCGACCCTGCACCACTACGGGCTGCACTTCCTCACCGAGCAGCAGTGGGACCCGGAGTCCGACGTGATCGGCATCGCCGGCGTCGTCGTCGGCACCATCGAGATCGCGGCGGTCGCGATGTTCTTCGCCTTCCCGCTGTCGCTGCTCACCGCGCTCTACATCAGCGAGTACGCCCCCGCGCGGATCAAGGCCGTCCTGGTCTCCGCCGTCGACCTCATGGCGGCGATCCCGTCGATCGTGTACGGCCTGTGGGGCTTCTTCCTGATGATGCCGCACGCCGCCGCGTTCTCCTGGTGGCTGCAGAAGCACTTCGGCTGGATCCCCCTCTTCCAGATCCGAGACACCGACCCGAACAGCCCCGTGTGGGACGCCAGCCGCTACATCGGCAGCGCCTTCTGTGCCGGCATCGCCGTCGCGATGATGGTCCTCCCGATGGCCTGCGCCGTGATGCGGCAGGTGTTCTCGCAGACGCCGCCCGGCGAGCGCGAGGCCGCCCTGGCCCTCGGCGCCACCAAGCTGGGCGTGATCACGAACGTGGTGATCCCGTTCGGTCGCGGCGGCATCATCGGCGGCACCATGCTCGGCCTCGGCCGCGCGCTCGGCGAGACGATCGCGGTGGTCCTGATCATCTCGCCCGCGTTCGAGATCAAGCCCAACATCCTCGAGGTCGGCGCCAACTCGGTGAGTGCGCTGATCGCGGTCCAGTTCGGCGACGCCAGCTCCGCCCAGATCTCGGCACTCCTCGCGGCGGGCTTCGTGCTGTTCCTGATCACCCTCGTCGTCAACACCGGCGCCGCGGTCATCGTCAACCGGAGCCGCTCCGGATCGGACGCCGACGCATGAGCACCACGACCGCCGACACCGCGTTCGCGGGCAACGGGGACCGCGAGGTGCCCCGCACCACGGTGCCCGAGCAGGCCAGCGGGCCCACGACGTACGTTCCGACCAGGGATGTCGATGCTCCGCCGGCCGTGCCGCGGCCAGCGCTGAGCGCGCCGAACGCGGACGAGATCTTCGTCCGCGGCGGGGCGTGGCTCGCCGCGCTCGGCCTCACCTGGCTGATCACGCAGCGGTTCCTGCCGATGAGCGGTCTCGTCTGGTTCCTGCTGGTGCTGGTGGTGACCGGCGTCGTGATGACCGGCCTGCTGACGTCGATGACCGGCACCTTCGTCGAGGTCCGTGACCGGATCGGCGGGGTGCTGGTGCACGTCGGCGCCATCATCGTCGGCGTCGCGCTCGTCTCGACCGTGGTCTTCGTGTTCGTGCGCGGCTGGCGCCCGGCGGTGCACTGGAACTTCTACTCCCAGGACATGTCGGCGGTCGAGCCCAAGGCGCCGTACACCGACGGCGGCATCCTGCACGCCATCGTCGGCTCGTGCATCCAGCTCGGCATCGGCCTGGTGATCACCCTGCCCCTGGGCATCGGCACCGCGGTGTTCATGACCGAGGTCGGCGGCCGCTTCGCCAAGATCGTCCGGACCGTGGTGGAGGCGATGACCGCCCTGCCGTCCATCGTCGCCGGCCTGTTCGTCTACTCCGTCGCGATCCTGACCCTCGGCCTGCCGCGCTCGGGGCTCTGCGCCGGCTTCGCGATCGCGGTGATGATGCTGCCGATCATCGCCCGCGCGTCCGACGTGGTGCTGCGGGTGGTCCCCGGCAACCTGCGCGAGGCCAGCCTCGCGCTCGGCGCGAGCCGGTGGAAGACCGTCTGGCACGTCGTGCTGCCGACGGCCCGGCCCGGCCTGGCCACCGCGGTGATCCTCGGGGTCGCCCGCGGGGTGGGGGAGACCAGCCCGGTGCTGCTCACCTCCGGCGCCGCGCAGTTCCTCGTGACGAATCCGGTCGGATCTCCGATGAACTCGCTGCCGCTGTTCATCTACACCAACGTCCGCAGCGGTGAGCCGAACTCGATCGCCCGGGCCTTCGGTGCCGCGTGCGCCCTGATGGCGCTGGTTCTTCTCCTGTTCGTCACCGCACGTTTGATCGCCCGCCCGCGGAGCAATTCCAAGACTCCGTTGGTCAGGCGGATCACCCACCTGTTCCGGATCCGTCGGGGTCGCACGCCCGCGCCCGACGCCCGCCCGTCCGCCAACCCGCCTGTGCCTCAGACCGAGGTCGTCATTCCTGGGAGCTCGTCCTGATGCGCCGCCTTCGCCGTACCGCCTCTGCTGCCGCCGCAGCCCTGCTCGCCCTGGCGATGACCGGTGGCATGGTCGGACCTGCCGACGCGACCGCGTACGTGACCATCCAGGGCACCGGCTCGACCTGGTCGCAGAACATCGTCAGCGTCTGGATCTCGCACGTGAACGCGGCCGGCATGCAGGTCGTCTACACCGGCGGCGGCTCGTCCAAGGGCCGCAAGGACTTCGCGAACGACACGGTCGACTTCGCGATCTCGGAGATCCCGTACCAGGGGACCGACCCCAACACCGGGCAGGCCGACCGGTCGAACCGCCCGTACGCCTACCTGCCGATCGTGGCCGGTGGCACGGCGTTCACCTACCAGCTCAAGATCGGCAACACCCAGGTCAACAACCTGCGCCTCTCGGGCGAGACGATCGCGAAGATCTTCACCAACAAGATCACCAACTGGGACGACCCGGAGATCACCAAGGACAACAACGGTCGCAAGTTCCCGTCGCTGCCGATCACCCCGGTGGTCCGCTCCGACGGCTCTGGGACGACCGCGCAGTTCACCGCCTGGCTGGACAACCAGTACCCGTCGATCTGGCGTCCGTACAACGGCCACGCCGGCCTGACCTCGATCTACCCCCGCCAGGGCCGCCAGCTCGCCGCCGGTGGCTCGGACCAGGTCATGAACACCATCAAGAGCTTCGCCGGCAACGGCACGATCGGGTACGTCGAGTACTCCTACCCGGTCAACGCCAACTACCCGGTCGTCAAGGTCCTCAACAAGGCCGGCTACTTCGTGGAGCCGAACCAGTACAACACCGCCGTCGCGCTGACCAAGGCCAAGATCCGCGACACCCTCCCGATCAGCAACCCGCTGTACCTCACCCAGGACCTGACCGGCGTCTACAGCAACCCGGACCCGCGGGCGTACCCCATCTCGTCGTACTCCTACATGATCCTGCCGATCGGCACGGACGCGCAGGACCCGCACATGAACACGGCGAAGCGGCAGACGCTGGCGGACTTCCTCGACTACTCGCTGTGCGAGGGTCAGGGATCGGCCGGTCAGTACGGCTACTCGCCGCTTCCGCTCAACCTCGTGCAGGCCGGGTTCAAGCAGATCGCGCGGCTGAAGCAGGCGGACCCCGCCGTCACCCTGAACGCCAACGACCCGACGAGGTGCAACAACCCGACCTTCGACGGTCACAACCTGGCGCACAACAAGCTCGCCGACATCGCTCCGCAGCCCGCGAGCTGCGACAAGGTCGGCCAGGGACCGTGCGGCGACGCCACCGGGACGAACCCGACCACGCCGAGCGCGGCCGCGGGCGGTAGCGGCAGCACCGCCGGCAGCGGGACCGGTACGACGGGCAGCACCGGCGGCTCCGGCCCCGCCGCGGCCGGTGGCGGCACCGTGGACCCGGAGACCGGCCAGGTCGTGTCGGCCGGCGGCACCGGCACCACCGCGACCGGCTCCACCGGCGCGGTCTACGCCAACCCGACGCTCGTCTCCGCCCGCGCGGGTGACGGCCGACCGTTCGGCGTGCTGGCCGTCATCGAGCTGCTCGCACTCGTGCTCGTGCCCGGCTTCTTCGTCTCCTACCTGCGGCGCCGTCCCGGGGGACAGCAGTGATGCATCGTCGCGTGTCGGTGGGCTCCGCCCTGTTCGCAGCGCTCGCGTTCTCGCTGGCCCTGCTCCTTCCCGGATCCACGGTGTCGGCGTCGGCCCACTCCACCCGTGTCGCCTCGTCCGCGCTGTCAGCAGACCGTGACCCCTTGCTGCGGAGCAGCTCGAGCTCGAGCTTCAGCGGCTCCAAGGTCGTCAACCGCTACCTGGTCGACAGCAGCGGCACGAAGCAGCCCATCTTCGCCCCGTCGTACGACGTGCACGTGCACGTCGACAACACGACTGAGCTGCGCGGCCGCGAGCGGGTGCACATCACCTGGTCGGGCGCGCGTCCCAGCGCGGGCCGCGCCGCCGACCCGTTCGGTGCCAACGGCATGAACCAGGAGTACCCGATGGTGCTCCTGCAGTGCCGCGGCACCGTGCGGACGGTCACCCCGTCGACCTGCTTCACCTCCACCTGGAACCAGCGGTCGGCGATCCTGCCGGGCAGCAACCCGTACGGCGCGATGTGGGCCGCCGACGACCAGGCGACCGCCGCGCAGCGCGACATCCACCCCTCGCTCCCGGCCGCGTGCACGAAGGACACCGACCCGGGCACCGCCGGTGTCCAGGCGTACGTGCCGGACGGCAGCAACGTCCACCTCACGCCCTTCATCGCGAGGAGCGGCAAGGTCTACAGCGCCTGCAGCGCGGCCACGATGCCGCCCGAGGCGGCCGTCGACTCGGCCCTGCCCCCCGCCGAGGTCGCGGCCTTCACCGACGAGAACGGCAACGGCGCTGCGGACTTCGAGGTCCGCTCGGCCGACGACAACGCCTCGCTCGGCTGCGACAGCCACACCGCCTGCACGATCGAAGTCATCCCGATCACCGGCATCTCCTGCCAGTCCGCCTCGACGTCCGCGGTGCCGGAGGCGGCGGGCAGCTGCCAGAAGCAGTACGGCAAGTGCCCGCCCGGCAGCGTGTACGGCGGTTCGGCGTGCCCCGGCACCGACACGGCCGTGACCGCCGCGTGGTGGTGGTCGCCGTCGAACTGGAACAACCGCATCTCGGTCCCGATCAAGTTCGGGCTCCCGCCGAACGTCTGCGACCTGCTCGACCCGCGGCCGCCGGTCAGCTTCGTCGGGTCCGACATCATGTCGCAGGCGGCGCTGCAGTGGGCGCCGGCGTACTGCCTGAACAAGAAGCGCTTCAAGTTCCAGCACAACGCGATGCCGGAAGGCACCGCGTGGATGAACATGCAGACGAACCAGGCCCCTGCCGCGTTCGTGTCCAACGAGCACCCCGCGGTATCCGACCCGGTGGCGTACGCCCCGACGGCGATCACCGGCTTCGGCATCGGCTACGTGATCGACAAGCCGAACAACGGCGGCGAGTACAAGAACCTCAGGATGAACGCGCGGCTCATCGCCAAGCTGCTGACCGAGAGCTACAACGGCCGCTCGGGCACCGATCACCCCGGCATGCAGGACAACCCGGTCAGCATCGTGAACGACCCCGAGTTCGAGCAGCTGAACCCGGGCCTGGACCACACCGACCGCGAGGCCGCGGCGACGCTGATGTCCCTGTCGATCCCGTCGGACCTCATCGAGACCCTGACCGAGTACCTCGCCCAGGACAAGCAGGCCTCGGAGTTCCTGGCCGGCAAGCCGGACCCGTGGGGCATGGTCGTCAACCCCGCGTACGGGCCCCAGGGCAAGGCCAAGTTCAAGCTGCCGACCGACAACTGGCCGCTGCTCGACGATTTCGAGCCGGCGTTCCAGGACGACTGCCACCAGGCGAACCCGGCGGTCTACCTCAACCAGGTCGCGGCCCCGGTCAGCACGCTGCGGCAGATCTCCGACGCGCTCCTGTCCGGGTGGCCGCTGGTCTCCACCCGCTGCGACGGCACCGGCGTCGCGAACACCTACCAGCTCGGCCGGGTGGACCGGCAGAGCTTCGGTTCGCGCTTCATGATGGGCATCGTCAGCCTCGGCGACGCTGCTCGCTTCGGCCTGCGGACCGCCGCCATCCAGACGACGAGCGGTCACTACGTCGCCCCGACCAGCGCCAGCCTGTCGGCCGCGGTCAAGGTGGCCAAGGAGCCCACCGGGGCACCCCAGGGGCCGTTCTCGATGGACGTGAAGGACGTCGTGAAGAAGGGGACCGCCTACCCCTTCACCCAGATCGTCTACACGGCGGCGAAGACCCACAACCTGGCGCAGAAGCAGGCCGACACGGTCGCCTCGTTCATCCGGATCGCGACCACCGAGGGTCAGCACCCGGGACGCGGCAACGGCCAGCTGCCGGCGGGCTACCTCCCGCTGACCAAGAAGGGCGTCACCGCCAAGCTGTTCTCCGCCGCCCAGGTCGCCGCCCGTCAGATCGCCGCCCAGGCGGACCCCACCGCCTCGCCCACCGGGTCGGGCAGCGGCACGGGTGGCACGACCAGCGTGCCGTCCGGTCCGGTCTCCGCGCCCGCCGCCGCGTCGGGTGGGGCGCCATCGGCCGCCGCCTCGCCGAGCGGCGCCTCGCCGTCCGGCGGTCCGACCGCCCCGGTCACCACCGCCGCCACGCAGGCGGCCAGCTCGGACATCGGCTACATGATGCTGCCCACGCTGTTGGTCCTGGGCCTCCTGGCCTCGGTCGGCTCGGTCGTGAGCTGGTTCATGGGGACCCGACGGAGCTCGCTGTCGTGACCGCCGTACACACGCCTCCGCCGGCCCCGACCGGCGGCGCGGACACGAGCAACGCGGGCAAGCGCCGAGCCGCCGAGAAGCCGGCACGTACGCCGCGTCCCCCGCTGCAGGGTGGCGCCGTCGTCTGGCACACGACGCTGACCGTGGTCGCCGTGCTGTGCCTGTGGCTCGTCGTGCACCTGATGTTCTTCGGCGCGATCTCCCACGCCCGTCAGCAGTCGCTGCTGTTCGGTCAGCTCCGCTCCGACCTCGCCGGCGCGACCGCGCCGGTCGGACCGGGAACCGAGCCGGGAACGCCGGTGGCGCTGCTCGACATCGCCCCGATCGGCGTGCACGAGGTCGTTGTCGAGGGCACCTCGTCGGGGGACCTGATGGCAGGACCGGGCCACAAGCGCGACACGGTCCTCCCGGGCCAGGTGGGCTACTCCCAGATCTACGGACGCGCGACGACGTACGGCGGACCGTTCCGCCGCCTCGCCGAGCTCCGCGTGGGCGATCGCATCGACGTGACCATGGGGCAGGGCCGGATCACGTTCCACGTGATCGACCTCCGCCGTGAGGGCGACCCGCTGCCGCAGCCGGCGGCGCCCGGCGCTGCCCGCCTGACGCTCGCGACCTCCATCGGTCATGGCTTTCTCGGGGGCCTGACCCGCGGCTCGACGCTGTACGTCGACGCGGAGGCCGCGAAGGGCTTCGGCTCGCCCGGTGGCTACTCGCCGAGCGTGCCGTCGTCGGAGGAGGCGATGAAGGCCGGCACGGAGGCCCTGCCGCTGCTGACGCTGTGGCTGGCGCTCCTGGTCGGTCTGGTCGTGGCGATCATCGCCGCCCGGCAGCGCTGGTCGCTCGGGCTGGTGTGGGTCGTGGCGATCGCACCGCTCGCGGCGCTGAGCTGGCTGACGACCGACACGGTCATGCGCCTGCTGCCCAACCTGATCTGACCGCCCGCGCTCCACCGCACCAACCGCACCACCCACAGACGTCGAACACGACGAAACCCGAGAGATGAGGAATGTGATGTTCAAGCGCGCCACGTTGGGGGGAGTCCTCGCTGCGACTCTCGCCGCAACCACGCTGGGCCTGATCGGTCCTGCGAGTGCCAACACCGGTTACACCGTCGACCCCGACGACACCACCGGCTTCACCCCTGTCGCCGGCGACCTGATCGGCGTGGGTTCGGACACGATCCAGCACGCGATCAAGCTGGTTGCTGACGCCTACGACTCCACCAACCCGTCGGCACGGGTCTTCACCTACTCCGCGACGGTCAAGGACGCCACCACCGGCGCCGAGGTCGCGCCGACCGCGTCCGACACCATCCCGCTGCCCGACGGCACCAGCATCACCCGGCCGAACGGCTCGGGCGCGGGTCGCGCGCTCCTCGGCCCCACCGGCAACAGCAACATCGACTTCGCCCGCGCCTCGTCCTCGATGAGCGCGACCGACGCCAGCAACGGCCTCCAGCAGTTCCCGTTCGCCATCGACACCCTCGGTGTGGCGGTCGCGAACACCAGCAACGCGCCGGCGAACCTGACCATCAACGACCTGGTCAACATCTACAACGGCACCTACACGACCTGGAACCAGATCCCCGGCAACGCCGCGGGCTCGACGGCGACGATCGTCCCGATGCGGCCGCAGGCCAACTCCGGCACCGCCGGCTTCTTCGACGCCCAGCTCAAGGCGGCCAACAACAACACGGCCATCACCTACTCGGCGTCGGTCCAGACCGTCCAGGAGCACGACCCGACGCCGATCGAGGGCAACCCGAACGCCATCGCGCCGTTCTCCGTCGGCCGCGCCTCGATCCTGCCGGGCAGCCCGATCCACATCGAGAACACCGACAAGGCCACCGGCGGCTGGAGCGCCAAGCGCGCGCTGTACGACGTCGTGCGCGGCGCGGACGCCAGCAACCCGGCCATCCTGGCGATGTTCGGCCCGAACGGCTTCCTCTGCTCCGACCCGGCCTACGACCTGATCAAGAAGGCCGGCTTCGAGCAGATGGCCCGCCCGGACGCCGCCACCCCCGGTGACTGCGGTCTCGCGTCGCAGACGGCCTCGACCAACTTCACCGCGAACGTCGCGCCGACCCCGGTCGCCACGACCACCACGGTGACCGGCACCAGCACGACCGCCGGCAAGGCCACCCTCGAGGTCAACGTCACCAGCGGCTCGGGCACCCCCACCGGCAAGGTCGACATCATGTCGGGCTCGACCGTGGTCGCCAGCGGCCTGAACCTCATCGGCGGTCAGGTCAGCCAGGTCGTCACCAACGCGCCGGGTGCGCACTCGTACACGGCGACGTACACCCACAACGCCGACACCCTCTTCACCGACTCCTCGGCCTCGAAGAGCGTCGTCACCAAGGCCGCGTCGAAGATCACCGAGACCTTCCCGCTGGCGACCAAGGTCGGCGCGCGGGCCAAGGGCGTCGTCACCGTCGACCTGGTCGGCTCGGCCACCGTCCCCACGGGCAAGGTCGTCGTCAAGATGGGGACCAAGGTCGTCGGCAGCGGCACGCTCAGCGCCACCACCGGCAAGGTCACCCTGACGCTGATCAAGATGCCCAAGGGCAAGCACACCCTGGTCGCCAGCTGGGCGGGCAACGCGTACGGCCTCGCGTCGTCGCTGAAGTTCACCGTCACCCAGAAGTGACCCTGCACCACCCCTTCGGGCGCTCGGGCGCCTGAGACCCCCGCGGGAAGGGCGGGCCGGACCTCCTCCGGCCCGCCCGACCCGCTCAGATGATTGAGAGCTCATGACCAGCGTTCCGCCGACCAGCACCGACGTCCCCGCGATCGACGACACGCAGGTGATCCCTGCCGTCGACGGCCCCGCCCCGGGAGGTCACCCGCCCCTCGTCCCGGACCACGAGGTCCAGCCGGCAGCGGCGGGACTGTCCAGCGCCATGCTGCCCGCCCCGTCGGCGTACGGCGAGGAGCGGTTGGCCCCTCTCGCCGAGCTCGAGGCGCGTGACATCACGGCCTGGTTCGGCAGCCACAAGGTCCTCGACCGTGTCTCGCTGACGATGCCCGCCGGCCAGATCACCGCGCTGATCGGCCCGTCCGGCTGCGGCAAGTCCACCTTCCTGCGCATCCTCAACCGCATGCACGAGCTGGTGCCGTCCGCCCAGCTCGCGGGTGAGGTGCTGCTCGACGGCCAGGACATCTACGACCGCCAGAAGCGCCTCATCGACGCGCGCCGCGCCATCGGCATGGTCTTCCAGAAGCCCAACCCGTTCCCGGCGATGTCGATCCGCGAGAACGTCCTGGCCGGCCTCAAGCTGACCGGGACCAAGGCCTCGCGTGCGACGAAGGACGACCTGGTCCAGTCCTGCCTGGAGAAGGGTGGCCTCTGGAAGGAGGTCAAGGACCGCCTCGACGCACCCGGTGGCGGTCTCTCCGGGGGTCAGCAGCAGCGGCTGTGCATCGCGCGCTCGCTGGCGATCCGGCCGCGGGTGCTGCTCATGGACGAGCCGTGCTCCGCACTGGACCCGACGTCGACACGCGTCATCGAGGAGACCATGCTGGAGCTGAAGGAGGAGGTGACCATCGTGATCGTTACCCACAACATGCAACAGGCCGCTCGCGTCTCCGACCAGTGCGCGTTCTTCCTCGCGTCGCAGGGGACGCCTGGCGTCATCGTCGAGCACGGCGACACCGAGGCGATGTTCCAGTCCCCGCAGGACAGCCGCACCTACGACTACGTCAACGGTCGCTTCGGCTGAGCGATGTCGTCCCTCGCACGTGGCGGGGCCGTCCTGCTCGGGGCGGCCCTGCTCGCCGTTCCCACCGTGTGGTCGCTCGTCACGGATCCGGCGCCCACGACCCACCGGCTGATCAGCACCACCCCGCCGGTGTACGCCGTCGTACCGAGCGCCGCAGCTCCGCAGGCCGCCGCACCGGCGGCCGGGGTCGAGGACGTAGACCCAGCATGGGTGGCCCGCACCGCCGCGCGCGCAGGCATCCCCGCGACCGCGGTTCGTGCCTACGGTCGCGCCGTGCTCGCGGAGGGCCGGGCCGATCCGGGCTGCGCGATCGGTTGGACCACGCTGGCCGGCATCGGCTGGGTGGAGTCCCAGCACGGCACCATCGGCGGCCGCACCCTGCTGCCGACCGGCTACTCCTCCGCGCCGATCACCGGGCCGGCGTTGTCCGGCGGGCTGGACCGCGCCTACGGACCGATGCAGTTCATCCCGGACACGTGGGCGCGCTACGCGACCGACGGCGACGGCGACGGCAGCGCGGACCCGAACGACATCTTCGACGCGGCCGTGGCGACCGCCGCCTACCTCTGCGCGGACGGGTACGACCTTGCCAACTCCTCGGGCTGGGCGCAGGCGATCTTCTCCTACAACCACTCCCAGGACTACGTGAACCAGGTCGACGCGGCCGCGATCGCGTACGACCAGCGCACCCGCTGAGTCGGCGTCGTTGGGACTGGTTCCGTACCCTCGACCCACGTGAGCTTCCTGTCCCGCCCCGTCTCCGTCTTCCGCCGCGTCGCGATCGCCGAGGCGATCACGTGGGCGCTGCTGCTGTTCGGCATGTTCCTCAAGTACGGCCCGGCCGACACCCAGGTCGGTGTCCGCGTCTTCGGGATGATCCACGGCGTCGTCTTCATCTCCTACGTCGTCGCGACCGTCACCGTCTGGGTCGACCAGCGGTGGTCGGCCCGCCGCGGCCTGCTCGCGCTGGCGGCGGCGATCCCGCCGTTCGCGACGTACGCCGTCGAGGTGGTGGCCGTGCGCAACGGCTGGATCGGCGGGACCTGGCGGCTGCGCGGTGCCGCTGCCGAGGGCCTCTCGCTCCCTGAGCGTGTGGTGCGCTGGGTGCTGGACAAGCCGCTGCGCGGCCTCGCGGTCGCGGGGGTCGCGGTGGTGGTCCTGACCGGCGTCGCGCTGGCCGTTGGCCCGCCCGCGTCCTCCTGACTCTTCCGGGAACCGGATCCGGGCCGGTCGCGTCGTACCGGTCATGATGGGACGACGCGACCTGATCCGGGCAGGCGGCCTCGGCCTGCTGCTGGCCTCGGCGGGAGGACTGATGGAGGCGTGCGGCAGCAACCCGAAGCCGACGACGGTGGACACTTCGTCGGAGGGCGGGATCCGGCTGGTGTCCGCGGACGTGCAGCGGGCGGCCGGCGACCCGGCGCTGCTCGCGCCGGCCGTGACCAGCCTGGAGGGCTTCGCCGCCGGTCTGTACGACGCGGTGCTCAAGGCGATCCGGGGCGCGGCCGCCGGGCCGGGCAACCTGGTGATCTCGCCGTACTCCGTCGCGATCGCGCTGTCGATGACGCTCGCCGGAGCGCGCGGGACGACCGCCACCCAGCTCGCGTCGGCGCTCGGGGCCGACACGCTCGGCGACCGCTGGCACGACAGCATGAACACCCTGACGGCGTACGTCGACGGGCTGGCCGGACCCGTGAAGCGGGCCGACGGGAGCAAGGCCACGATCGGACTCACCACCGCCGACGCGCTGTTCGGGCAGCAGGGCGAGGCGTGGCAGAAGGCGTTCCTGGAGGTCCTCGCGCGTGACTACGGCGCCGGCATGCGGACCGTCGACTACCGCTCGGACCCCGACAAGGTCGCGGACCTGATCAGCGCCTGGGTCGCCGACCGCACCGACCAGCGGATCACGCAGCTGATCCCGCACGGCGTCCTGACCCGCGACGACCGGCTGACGCTCGTCAACGCGGTGTCGCTGACCGTGCCGTGGGAGAAGCCGTTCGAGAGGAGCCTGACCCGCCCCGGCGACTTCCACCGCGCCGACGGCAGCACCGTGCGGTCGCCGATGATGACCCAGTCCGACGTCGAGGTGCACCTGGTCAGCGGCTCGGGGTGGCAGGCCGCGCGCATCCCGTACGCCGGCGGCGCCCTCGCGATGACCGTCGTGCTCCCCGTCGCCGACCGCTTCGACGAGGTCGAGGCGGCGCTGGCGTCCGGAGGGCTCACGGCGGCCCTCGCCGCTGGCCGCGACACGACCCTCGACCTGACCCTCCCGCGCTGGACCGCGCGCACCACGGTGTCGCTCGAGGCGGCGCTGCAGGGGCTCGGCGTGAAGCAGGCGTTCACCGACGCGGCGGACTTCTCCGGGATGACGACCCAGGAGCGCCTCCTCATCGACGCGGTCCTGCACCAGGGCTACATCAAGGTCGACGAGGACGGCACCGAGGCCGCCGCGGCGACCGCCGTGGTGATGGGGACGACGGCGGGCCGGCTCGACCCCGAGACCTTCGTCGCCGACCGCCCGTTCCTGTTCGTCCTGCACGACACCGCGCACGGGATCCCGCTGTTCCTCGGCCGGGTGACCGACCCGACCAGCTGAGGGCGCCGCCGCCTAGACTGACTCAACGTGTCGCTCGCCGGTCTCGCTGATCTCGTCCTCGCCGATCCGGCCCTCGCGGCGGCACTCGCCCAGACCGGCGTACGCACCGAGGACCTGACGGGTCCCACCCCGCTCCGACCGTTCCTCGTGGCGGGCCTCGCCCGCACCGGTCGGACCGTGCTCGCCGTCACCGCGACCACCCGCGAGGCCGAGCAGCTGACCGCCGAGCTGGGCGACCTGCTCGACCCGGCGACCGTCGCCTACTACCCGAGCTGGGAGACGCTCCCGCACGAGCGGCTGTCCCCGCGCTCGGACACGGTCGGTCGCCGGCTGGCCGTCCTGCGGCGGCTCCGGCACCCCGGGACCGACGCGGCCACCGGCCCGCTCAGCGTCGTGGTGGCTCCGGTCCGCTCGCTGCTCCAGCCGCAGGTCAAGGGCCTCGGCGACCTCGACCCCGTCGAGCTGACCACCGGCGCCACCGCCGAGATCGAGCAGGTCGTCGAGGGCCTGGTGGCCGCCGCCTACTCCCGGGTCGACCTGGTGGAGAAGCGCGGCGAGTTCGCGGTGCGCGGCGGCATCGTCGACGTCTTCCCGCCGACCGAGGACCACCCGGTGCGCGTGGAGTTCTGGGGCGACGAGGTCGAGGAGATCCGCTCGTTCGCGGTCGCCGACCAGCGCACCATCGACAAGCTCGACCGGCTCTGGGCGCCGCCCTGCCGCGAGCTGCTGCTGACACCGGAGGTGCGGGAACGGGCCGCCGCGCTCGGCCGCGAGCACCCGGAGCTCCTCGAGATCACCGACAAGCTCGCCCAGGGCATCGCGGTCGAGGGCATGGAGGCCCTCATCCCGGTGCTCGTCGACGAGCTCGAGCTGCTCGTCGACCTGCTGCCGTCCGACGCCCAGGTGCTGGTGCTCGACCCCGAGCGCGCCCGGGCCCGCGCCCACGACCTGGTCGCCACCTCCGAGGAGTTCCTGGGTGCGTCCTGGGCGGCCGCCGCCAGCGGTGGCCAGGCCCCGATCGACCTGCAGGCCGCGTCGTACCGCGAGCTCGGCGACGTCCGCACGCACGCCCTCGACCTCGGGGAGTCCTGGTGGACGCTGAGCCCCTTCGGGCTGGACGCGGACGCCGTCGTACCTGATGGTTTGGCCCCTGAATCGCCCGAAAAGGGGCCAAACGATCAGGTACGACGCCTCCAGGCCGCACCCACCTACCACGGCGACGTGGACAAGGCCCTCGCCGACATCGCGACCTGGCACGCGGACGGCTGGACCGTGGTCGTCATGCACCAGGGCCACGGCCCGGCGCAGCGCATGGTCGAGGCGCTGGGGGAGCGGGACCTCCCCGCCCGCCTGGTCGAGGACCTCCCGACCGGCGCCGACGTCAACCCGAAGGTCGTCACCGTCACCTGCGGCGGCCTCGCGCACGGACTGGTCGACGAGGGGCAGCGCCTCGTCATCGTCACCGGCGAGGACATCGTCGGCGCGAAGGCGTCGACGCGCGACAAGGGCGCCATGCCGACCCGGCGCAAGAAGCAGATCGACCCGCTGGAGCTGAAGGCCGGCGACTACGTCGTGCACGAGCAGCACGGCGTCGGCCGCTTCGTCGAGATGAAGCAGCGCGTCGTGCACGGCGCGACCCGCGACTACCTGGTGCTGGAGTACGGCGCCTCCAAGCGCGGCGCCCCGCCGGACCGGCTCTACGTGCCGGCCGACGCCCTCGACCAGGTGACGCGGTACGTCGGCGGCGAGCAGCCGTCCCTCGACCGGCTCGGCGGCGCCGACTGGACCAAGCGCAAGAACAAGGCGCGCAAGGCGGTCCGCGAGATCGCGGCCGAGCTGATCAAGCTGTACGCCGCCCGGCAGGCCACCCAGGGCCACGCGTTCGGCCACGACAGCCCGTGGCAGCGCGAGCTCGAGGACGCCTTCCCGTTCCACGAGACGCCCGACCAGCTGACGACCGTGGACGAAGTGAAACAGGACATGGAGCGGGTCGTGCCGATGGACCGGCTGATCTGCGGCGACGTCGGCTACGGCAAGACCGAGATCGCGGTGCGGGCCGCGTTCAAGGCGGTCCAGGACGGCAAGCAGGTCGCGGTGCTGGTGCCGACGACGCTGCTGGTGACCCAGCACCTCTCCACGTTCATGGAGCGGATGAGCGGCTTCCCGGTCGTCCTCAAGGGGCTCTCCAGGTTCCAGACCGACAAGGAGGCCAAGGAGATCATGGCCGGGATGGCCGACGGCACCGTCGACGTCGTCGTCGGCACCCACCGCCTGCTCGGCCCGGACGTGAAGTTCAAGGACCTCGGCCTGATCATCGTCGACGAGGAGCAGCGCTTCGGCGTGGAGCACAAGGAGCAGATGAAGCGGCTCCGCACCTCCGTCGACGTCCTCTCGATGTCCGCGACCCCGATCCCGCGGACCCTGGAGATGGCGATCACCGGCATCCGCGAGATGTCCACGATCACCACGCCGCCCGAGGAGCGCCACCCGGTCCTGACGTACGTCGGTGGCTACGAGGACCGCCAGGTCATCGCCGCGATCCGCCGCGAGCTGCTTCGCGACGGCCAGGTCTTCTACATCCACAACCGGGTGAACTCGATCGAGAAGGCCGCGGCCAAGCTGCGCGAGCTGGTGCCCGAGGCGCGAGTCGCCACCGCCCACGGCCAGATGGGGGAGAAGCAGCTCGAACAGGTGATGCTGGACTTCTGGGAGAAGCGCTTCGACGTCCTGGTCTGCACCACCCTCGTCGAGTCCGGCCTCGACGTCTCCAACGCCAACACGATGATCATCGAGCGGGCCGACACCCTCGGCCTCTCCCAGCTGCACCAGCTTCGTGGTCGCGTGGGCCGGTCCCGCGAGCGTGCCTACGCCTACTTCCTCTACCCGACCGAGAAGCCGCTCACCGAGACCGCGCACGAGCGGCTCGCGACGCTCGCCCAGCACTCCGACCTCGGCGGTGGCATGGCGATCGCCATGAAGGACCTCGAGATCCGGGGCGCCGGCAACCTGCTCGGCGGGGAGCAGTCCGGCCACATCGCCGATGTCGGCTTCGACCTCTACGTCCGCCTCGTCGGCGAGGCCGTGCGCGACTTCCGCAGCGACGGCGGCGCGCCGGAGGTCCTCGACGAGGTCCGCATCGAGCTGCCCGTCGAGGCCCACCTGCCGCACGACTACATCCCCAGCGAGCGGCTCCGCCTCGAGATGTACAAGCGGCTCGCGGAGGTCCGCTCCGACGAGGACGTCGACGCGATCGCCGAGGAGCTCCAGGACCGGTACGGCGAGCCGCCCGAGCCCGTCGTCGCCCTTCAGCTCGTCGCGCGCTTCCGGGCCCGCGCCCGCCAGGCCGGGCTCACCGAGATCACGACCGTGGGCAAGAACATCCGGTTCGCGCCTGTCGTGCTGCCCGAGAGCAGGGTGGTCCGGCTGCAGCGGCTCTACCCGAAGTCGATCGTCAAGAACCAGGTCGAGGCGATCCTGGTGCCACGCCCCGGCACGCCGGGACAGCTGGGCAAGCCGATCGAGGGCGTCGCACTGCTTGAATGGGCTCGGCTGGTCATCGATGCTGTGATCGACCCGCGCGAGTAGCAGAAGCCCTGAAGGAGTCAGCGTGCGTCGTACCCCTCTCCTCGTCGCCGTCCCGGCCGCCCTCCTGGCGCTCTCCGGGTGTGGCAGCAACGACGCACCGCACCCCGGCGTCGCGGCCCAGGTCGACGGCAGCAGCCTGTCGCTGAGCTCGCTCGACGACCTGGTCGACGCGGTCTGCATCGCGACCGCCAACGCGCCGCAGGGGCAGGCGACCACGCGCGGCATCGCGGCCGCCCAGGAGATCGGCGCGTGGGTCACCTCCCAGGCGTTCATCCAGTACGCCGCCCAGCACGACCTCCCCGGCGCCCGCACCACCCAGGACCTCTCCGGCGTCCCGGGCCTCGACCAGATGACGGCCGACCAGCGGGCCGCGCTGCAGGACCTGATCGACGACCAGGCCCAGGCCACCGCGATCAACAAGCTCGCCGGCGGGCTCAAGCTCGACCCGGCCGACTTCCACATCGTCATCAACCCGCGCTTCGACATGGGCGTCACCCGCGACGGCCTGGTCGCGACCGACCACCAGCTGTCGGTGCCGGTCAGCAGCGACGCGGTCGCGGGTCAGGCGCAGCAGCCGACCGCGGCCCAGCTCGCCGCCCTGCCCGAGAGCCAGCTGTGCGGCCGGCGCCCGGTGATCGGGTCCACGGCGCAGTGAGCGAGGGCGACGCGCTCGCCGAGTTCGTCGCCGTGATGCGCCGGCTCCGGGCCGAGTGCGCGTGGAAGCAGGAGCAGACCCACCGGTCGCTGGCCCGTTATCTGCTCGAGGAGACCCACGAGCTGCTGGAGGCCATTGAGGCGCTCGACCGCGGCGACGGTGCCGAGTCGTGGGACCACCTGCGCGAGGAGCTCGGCGACCTGCTCCTCCAGGTCGTCTTCCACGCCGTCATCGCCGAGGAGGCGGGGGTCTTCGACCTCGACGAGGTGGCGCGGGGGATCACCGAGAAGATGATCCGCCGCAACCCGCACGTCTTCGGAGCGGCGCCCGGCTCGACCGCCCTGTCGCCCGACGAGATCGACGCCCAGTGGCAGCGGATCAAGGCGACCGAGAAGGGCCGGGAGCGCCCGGAGGAGGGCATCCCGCCCACCCTCCCCGCGCTCCTGTACGCCGACAAGCTGCTCGGCCGGCTCGCCGACGCCGGCCGCCCGGCAGCGACCGACCCCGGCTCCGCCGACCTCGGCGAGCGCCTGCTCGCGCTGGTGGCCGAGGCCCGCGAGGCCGGGGTCGACCCGGAGCAGGCCCTGCGCGAGGCCGTCAGGTCCCGCCTGTAGGCCTCAGCACTCCACGACGTTGACGGCGAGGCCGCCGAGCGAGGTCTCCTTGTACTTGGTCGCCATGTCGGCCCCGGTGTCGCGCATGGTCCGGATGACCTGGTCGAGCGAGACGCGGTGGTCGCCGTCGCCGGCGAGCGCCATCCGCACCGCGTTCACGGCCTTGACCGCGGCCATGGCGTTGCGCTCGATGCAGGGGATCTGCACCAGCCCGCCCACCGGGTCGCAGGTCAGGCCGAGGTTGTGCTCCATGGCGATCTCGGCGGCGTTCTCGACCTGCCGCGGGGTGCCGCCGAGGACCTCGCACAGCCCGGCGGCGGCCATCGACGATGCCGAGCCGACCTCGCCCTGGCAGCCGACCTCGGCACCGGAGATCGAGGCGTTGCGCTGGTAGAGCGTGCCGATCGCACCGGCGGTCAGCAGGAAGCGGCGGACGTCGTCGGGGCCGGCGTCGGCCGCGATCCGCAGGTAGTGGTGCAGCACGGCCGGGATGATGCCGGCCGCGCCGTTGGTCGGCGCCGTGACGACCCGCCCGCCGCCGGCGTTCTCCTCGTTGACCGCGAGCGCGAACAGGTTGATCCAGTCGACCTCGGCCAGCGGGTCGTGCGCCGTCGTGCCGGTGAGCCGGCGGTGCAGCGCCGGCGCGCGCCGTTGCACCTGCAGCCCGCCGGGGAGGACGCCCTCGGTGCGGCAGCCCGCCTCGACGCAGCCCTGCATGACCTCCCACACCCGGTCGAGGTGGTCGAGGACCTCCGCCGCGGGGCGTGCGGCCGCCTCGTTGGCGAGCACCACCTCGCTGATCGCGAGGTCCTCCTTCGCGCACCACGCCAGCAGCGCGTCCGCCGAGTCGAAGGGGTACGGCGGCTCCGCGGCCGCCCGCGCGGCGGCCGGCTCCTCGCCCTCGGTGACGACGAAGCCGCCACCGACCGAGTACGACGTCACCTCGTGCAGCCGGGCACCCGTCACGTCGTACGCCGTGAACCGCATGCCGTTGGGGTGCCGCTCGAGCGCGCGCCGGTCGAGCACGAGGTGCTCCTCGGGGAGGAAGCGTACCCGGTGCCGGCCCAGCAGCCGCAGGCCGTCCACGACCCGGTCGAGCACGCCCGCCGCGAGCGCGGTGTCGACCGTCTCCGGCTCCTCGCCCTCGAGGCCGAGGAGCACGGCCCGGTCGCTGCCGTGGCCACGACCGGTGGCGGCGAGGGAGCCGTAGAGCTCCACGCGGACCGAGGTGGTGGCCTCCATCAGGCCGCGCTCCTCGAGCGCGAGGGCGAAGCTCCGTGCGGCCCGCATCGGGCCCACCGTGTGCGAGCTGGAGGGCCCGATGCCTATGCTGAACAGGTCGACGACGCTGACGGACACGGTCAGCCGAGCCCCAGCGTCGCCTGCGCGATGAGCGTCGCCAGGAGGAAGGACGCGGCGAAGGAGACGAGCCCGACCGGGACCACCCGCCACCCGATCCGGCGCAGCACCGCCGAGTCCTTGCCGAGGCCCAGGCCGGCGAGCACGAGGACGGGGGTGGTGAGGGTGAGGAAGTCGATCGGCGTCAGCACCTTGGTGATCGCGTCGGCGACCGGCGACCACGGGCTGCCCAGCAGCAGGCCGATCGTGCTGATGCCGATGATCGGGGAGATGTGGCACCGCTTGAGGGCGAGCGCGACGAGCACCACGGCGGTCATCAGCGCGAAGCCGGCGAGCATGGTGAGCGAGAACGAGTGGTGGAAGACGACATTCGCGGCGAGCATCGCGGCCAGGACCAGCGGGAAGGTCAGGGCCAGCGGCGGACGGTCGGCCGAGGCAGCGGTGGCGGCCGGGGCCTCCGTGGCCGGCGAGGCGACCGCGACCGGGGCCGGCGCCGTCACCGCACCGGTGCGGGTGAGGACGCGGTAGAAGCGCTCGGCGGCCGGCAGGGCGACGTACATGCCGACGTACACGCCCAGCACGGTGGTGATCAGGTTGGAGACCGCGGCGAGCGCGAGGATCTGGCTGGCCATGTCCGGGTGGGCCTGGGCGATCGACGCGGACGAAGCAGCCATCACCGAGCCCGAGCCGACGCCGGAGCCCATGGCGAGGGCGCGCGGGTCGAAGATGTGGTTGTTGGCGAAGAAGGACGCCAGGAGCGTCACGTAGAGCGCGCCGACGACGGTGCCGAAGACGTACATCGAGAGCACGCCGCGGTACTCGTCGGAGTCGGCGCCGTACTTGTCGGCCACGATGGCGAAGGAGCTCTCGCGGTCGATCGAGAAGCACGCGCCGACGGCGGGGCGGCCCATCTTGATGAGCACCGCGATGGGCAGGGAGAAGAGCACCGTGCCGAAGAGGTGGCCGAGCTCCTGCAGCAGCAGCGCGGGCCCGGCGTGCAGCAGCACCTTGACGTTGGCGCCGACCACGAAGCTGAGGCGGGCACCGAGCAGCAGCACCGCGATCTCGACCATGTACGTCGCGTAGTGCTGCAGCCGCGCCGGCATCGGACGGACCTTCTGGAAGCTGAACGCGCCGCCGAGGAGCAGGCCCCAGACCAGGGGGTAGAGGCCGACGGTGCCGATGCCCAGGTCCAGCTGGTGCGGACCGATCCACTGGGCGACGACGGTGAGCGCGAGCGTGATCAGGACGAGCGGCGCGGCCTGCGCGAGGCGCTGGCGACCTCCGGTCGCGTTCGTGGTGTCGAGGACGGTCATCACTGCTTCTCCTGGGCGGCGTAGGGCGGGCGGACGGCCTGCTCGGCGAGCAGGTCGGCGCGGGTGGTGGGGTCGGTGGCGACCGCGATGACGCTGGCGGCCATGGCGATCGCGCCGTCGACGACGGCCGCGTCACCGGCGGGCGTCACGACGTCGGCGGCGAAGCCGTGCGTGTGCGGGCTGTTCTCGCTGCCGACCACGCCGATCATCGGGTGGATCGAGGGCAGGTGCTGGGAGACGTTGCCCATGTCGGTGGACCCGCCGCTCAGCCCGGCGGTGTCGAGGAGCGAGCGACCCAGGCCGGCGATCGCCGCGGCGAAGGGCTCGCCGAGGCGCGGGTCCTGGACGAGCGGCGCGTACTCCGGCTCGGTCGGCTCGATGGTGAGGGTGCACCCGGTGGCGAGGGCGCCGGCCTCGAAGCAGGCGCGGACCTTCGCGTCGAGCGCGTGCTGGGCGTCGAGGTCGAACTCGCGCACCTCGAAGTCCACGACGACCCGCTCGGGGATGATGTTCGTGACCTTGCCGCCCTCGCGCACGAACGCCGCGACCCGCGCGGTGCCGGGCAGCTGCTGGCGGAGCAGGCCGATCGCGACCTGCGCGACGACGGCGGCGTCGGCCGCGTTGACGCCGAGCTGGGGTGCGGCCGCGGCGTGGGAGGGGCGGCCGACGTACGTCGCGGCGTACCGGGCCACGCCCTGGGTGGCGGTGAGCGTGGGGGAGACGTCGACGGGGCTGGGGTGGACCATCAGCGAGACGGTGAGGTCGTCGAACACACCGGCCTCGAGCAGGAGCACCTTGCCACCGCCGTGCTCCTCGGCGGGCGTCCCGATCACCACGACGGTGAGGCCGAGCTCGTCGGCGACCTCGGCGAGCGCGAGCCCGGCGCCGACGGCGGACGCGGCGATGATGTTGTGGCCGCAGGCGTGGCCGATCTCGGGGAGAGCGTCGTACTCCGCGCAGATGCCGACGACGAGGTCGCCGCTGCCGTACGTCGCCCGGAAGGCGGTCGCGAGGCCACCGACCCCGGGCGTGACCTGGAAGCCCGCCTCGGCGAGGACCGCCGTGACCGCGGCCGCTGCGCGGTGCTCCTCGAAGGCGAGCTCGGCGTACCCGTGCACCTCGTGGCTCAGGGCCACGAGCCGTCCGGCGGCGTCGCGCACGACACGCTCCGCGCGCTCGGCCGGGGCCGTGGTCGGGTGGGTGCTGACGGTGCTCATCGGGCTCCTCGAGATGTGATCGGGGTCATGTTCCGTCCCTACGATGCGAAGGGCTGGCGCCCGGTCCGGCGAAATTGCACGATTCCGTCATGGCTACGGATTCTGTGCAGGGATCGCTCAAGCTCAGCGAGCTCGACCACCAGGTCGTGCACGCCCTCCAGATCAACCCGCGCGCGACCTGGGCCCAGGTCGGCGGTCTCCTCGGGGTCGACGCCTCGACGGTGGCGCGCCGGTGGGCGCGCCTGGTCGAGCACGGAGCGGCCTGGGTCTCCTGCCAGCCGCTGCAGGGGCTGGACCCCTCGCTGGCGCTGATCGAGGTGATGACGAAGCCGGGGCGCACCCTGGACGTGGCCGACGACCTGGCCGGTGACCCGCAGGCCATGACGATCGACGTCGCGGCCGGCTCCCGCGACCTGGTCGTGACGGCGGCGTGCGCCGACGAGCAGGCGCTCGCCGACTACCTGCTCGAGCGGGTCGCGCAGGTGCCGGACGTGGTCGGGATCCGCAGCCACGTCGTGGTGAAGCCCTACACGGAGGCGAGCCGGTGGCGGCTGCGCGCCCTCACCTCGGCCGAGGAGCAGGCGGTGGTGGCGACGCTGCCGCAGGTGCCCGAGGAGGCCCGGGTCCGGGTGGCCGGAGCGCTCGACCAGCGGCTGGTGGCCGCGCTGTCGGTCGACGGGCGGCGGTCGCTCGGCGACCTCGCGGCGGAGGTGGGCGCGAGCGAGAGCACGGTACGCCGCCGGATGAACGCGCTCATCGGCTCCGGCGTGCTGCGGCTGCGCTGCGAGATGGCCCGCGGGCTCACCGAGTGGCGGGTGTCGGAGTGGTTCTTCCTGCGAGTGCCGGCCGACCGGATCGACGAGGCCGGCGGGGTCCTGGCGGCGGTCCCGGAGGTGCGCGCCGTGCTGTCCGCCGCCGGCCCGTTCAACCTGCTGGTCGCGGTGTGGCTGCGCAATGTCGCCGACGGGCAGCGGCTGGAGACCCAGCTGATGCGCCGGCTCCCGCACGTCGAGGTGGTCGACCGCAGCGTGGTTCTCCGTCCCCACAAGCTGGTCGGCCGACTCCTCGACGCACGGGGTTTCGCCGTGGGCGTCGTACCTCTCGACCTGGTGCCGTCGAGCTGAGCGCTAGGCCGGGACGGGTTCGGCCGGCTCCTTCGCCACCGCCCGTGGCTTGACCGCCGTCATCGCCTCGAGCCGCGGACCCAGGTAGGCCAGTCCGGCGGCCACCATGAGCGCGACGCCCTGGGCGACCTGCTGCCAGAAGGTGGGGACGCCGAGCAGGGTGAGGCCGTTCTGCAGGATCCCCAGGAAGGCGACGCCGAGGACCACGCCGAACAGCGAGCCGGAGCCGCCGCTCAGGGCCACGCCGCCGACCAGGACGGCGGTCAGGACGGCGAGCTCGAAGCCGAGGCCCGACGTACCGGACTGCACGGCGCCGAGGATCGAGGCCTTGATCGCGCCGGCCAGGCCGGCGGAGGCGCCGGTGAGCAGGAAGAGGGCGAACGGGACGGTGCGCACCCGCACCCCCGAGAGGTAAGCCGCCTCCCGTGACACGCCGATCGCGTACACGTGCCGTCCGACCGGGGTCGCCACCAGCACGAACGCCGCGACGAGCACGACGACCACCGCGAGGACGACCGGGGTCGGGACGCCGGCCGTGCTCGACCCGCCCAGCCAGGCGAAGCTGGGGCTGAACCCGGTGAGCGGCAGCGGCGCGAGCTGCTGCGCGAGGCCGCGGACGGCCGTGAGCGAGCCGAGCGTCACGATGAACGGGGAGAGCCCGAGGCCGCAGCAGAGCAGCCCGTTCACGGCGCCCACGGCCAGGCCGGCGACCACCGCGAACAGCACGCAGCCGAGCAGGCTGCCCTGGTGCGAGGACGCCCACCAGCCGGCGGCGACGGCTCCGAGCGCCCACGTCGACCCGACGGACAGGTCGAGGTAGCCGCTGATGACGAGCAGCGCCGACGGCACCGCGACGATCGCGAGCGTCGCGCTGTCCGAGGCGATGCCGAGCAGGTTCTGGTGGCCGAAGAAGCTGCCGGTGGAGAGCTGGAAGCCGACGGCCATCAGCAGCACGACGGGCAGCAGCGGGTAGCGCCCGAGCCGGCGGACGGATGGGGGAGTGCTCATCGCACGGCCTCCTCGGTGGTGGTGGTCAGGTGGTGGATGGACTCGAGGAGCGCGTCCTCGGTGATGGCGTCACCGACCAGCTCGGTGACGACCCGGCCCTCGCGCATGACCAGGCAGCGGTCGGCGAGGGCGACGATCTCCTCGGGGTCGGTGGACGCGAAGAGCACGGCGGTACGCCGCTCCGACGCGATCGTCCGGACCACGCGGTAGATCTCGTGGCGGGCCTGCACGTCGACGCCCTGGGTGGGCTCGTCGAGCATCAGCACGGTGGTCGGCAGCACGCCGTTGATCCACCGGCCGAGCAGGATCTTCTGCTGGTTGCCGCCGGAGAAGCTGCGGGCGGGCGCCGCCGGCGTCGCCGGGTGCACCTTCAGCTCGGCGCTCATCCGGTCGAACGCCGCGCGCTCGGCGGCGCGCCGGCGCAGCCCGAACCGGGAGAGCGTGCCCTGGGCGGGCAGCAGCGCGTTGTCGAGGGCCGACAGCGAGGCGAACAGCCCCTGGCCGGCCCGGTCGCCGGGCACCAGGGCGAGGCCCGCCCGGAGACCGGCGCGCGGGGTCGCCCGGCCGACCACGCGCCCGCCCACGACGACGCGTCCGCGTCGGCGGTGCCGGCCGTAGGTGAGCTCGAGCGTGCGGGTCCGGCCCGAGCCGATCAGGCCGAAGAGCCCGACGATCTCGCCCGGGCGGACCTCCAGGTCGATGGGTCCGACGCCCACCCCGGAGAGCCCCTCGAGCAGCAGCTGCGGCGGGTCGGCGTCGTGGACCGGCGCGCGCGGCGGGAGTGCGGCGGGCGGCTCGGCGATGGCCGCGATGATGTCGGCGCGGGTCTTCCCGGCCAGGCTCGTCGAGGAGTGCACCCGGCCGTCGCGCAGGACGGTCATCCGGTCGGCCAACCGCTCCACCTCGCCGAGCAGGTGCGTGACGTAGCAGATGGCCAGGCCCTGCTCCTTGAGCCGGAGCACGGTCGCCTCGAGGGTGGCGATCTCGTGCGCCGAGAGCGCGGCGGTCGGCTCGTCCAGGATCAGTACGACGGGGTCGCGGCTGAGCGCCTTCGCGATCTCGACCAGCTGGCGCTGGCCCATGGACAACGCGCCGACCCGGTCGTCGACGGTGCAGTGCGCGCCCAGCCGCTCCAGCAGCTCGGTGGCCCGCGCACGCTGCGCGCGCCGGTCGACCACCCCCACCCGGCCGACCTCCTGGCCGAGGAAGATGTTGTCGACGACCGAGAGCGAGTCCACCAGGCTGAGGTGCTGGAAGATGATCGCGATGCCCGCGGCGATCGACTGCCGCGGGGTGAGCCCGGCGTACGTCCTCTCGCCGACCTGGATCTCGCCACTGTCCGGGGTGAACGCCCCGCCCAGCGCCTTGATCAGCGTCGACTTGCCGGCGCCGTTGTGCCCGAGCAGGGCGTGGACCTCACCGGGTTCGATGGTCAGGTCCACGCCCCGCAGCGCGCGGACGCCGCCGAAGGACTTGTGGAGTGCAGTGACGCGCAGTGCCATGACGGTTCCAGGTCAGCTGTACTGCGCCATGATCGAGGTGAGCAGCGCGTCACCCTTCTTCACCAGCGCGATGGGGACGTTGATGCTCGCCTCGGCGTCGCTCTTGCCGGCGGCCACGGCACGCGGCACGTCGATGATCGCGTTGCCGAGGTCGCGCAGCTGCAGCGCGGCGGAGGCGCGGTAGATCGTGCCCTGGTTGATCAGCTGCAGCGAGCCGATGTCGCCGTCCTGGCCACCGACGTAGGTGTTCGGGTCGGTCTGCGAGCGACCGTTCTCGAGCAGCGCCTTGTAGCCGCCGTACGCCGCTCCGTCGGTGATCCCCAGGACGATGTTGACGTCGGGGTGCTGGGCGAGGATCGCCTTGGTCTTGGTCAGGCCGCTGTCGGGGTCGATGGCCTGCTCCTTGGCGACGACCTCGACGTTGGGCGCGGCCGCGGTGAACGCCTCGATCATGCCCTTGGTGCGCTCGATGCCGAGCTGGATGGTGTTGTCGACGAGGAAGGCGATCTTGCCCTTGCCACCGAGGGTCTGGTTGGCCCACTTGGCCGCGTCGGCGCCGAGCAGCTGGCCACCCTTCTCGAAGCTGAACTGGATCGAGGCGCTCTGGTGGGACAGCGTGCCGCCGTACGTCACCCAGATCAGGCCGTTGGACAGCGCCTGCGCCGCCTGGGTCTCGAGGGCCTCGAAGACCATCGGGAACGACACGATGGCCGGCACCTTCTGGGCGATGAGGCTGTTCAGGTTCGAGGCCTGGGCGTCGGGCTTGCCGGCGTCGTTGGTCTCGTTGAGGCTGATGCCGAGCTCGGCGGCCCGCGCCTTGGCGAACTTCGTGACGCCGGCGTACACGGGCAGGAAGGTGAACGGGTAGTCGAAGGCGATCTTCTTCAGGTCGTCGGCGGAGCCGACGACGCGCTTGCCGTTGCCGGTCTCCTGGCTGGGGGCGCTGCAGGCGGCGAGGAGGACGGCCGCGCCGGCGCCGCCGGTCCAGGCCAGGAAGTTGCGACGGGAGACGTCGCGGGTCTCGGTGGTGGTCATGGTGTTCTCCTGGTGGTGATCAGGCGCCGGCCGGCGCGGTGATGTCCGAGACGAGTGGGGCGACCCGGTCGAGCAGGGCCGTCTGGTGGGGCTGGAGCTCGAGCTGCGCCATACCGCCGAAGATCGGCTCGTACGGGTCCTCGAGCGGCTCGGTGACGCCGGCGAGCGCCTCGATGACGGCGAGCCCGCAGAACGGCACGTAGACCGGGTTGTAGCCGCCCTCGTGGCTCATCGCGAGCCGGCCGCCGCACACCTTCGCGGCCAGGTCGAGCAGCTGCTGGGTCATGATCCGGTACGTCGAGCTGGTCAGCCCCTGGCGCGCCAGCGGGTCGGCCGCGTTGGCGTCGAAGCCGCTCGCGACCAGGATCAGGTCGGGGCGGAAGCGCTCGATGGCCGGCAGGACCACGCGCTCCATCGCGGACAGGTAACCGCCGAAGCCGGTGCCTGGGGGCAGCGGGATGTTGAGCGAGTAGCCGAGACCGGCCCCCTCTCCGCGCTCCTCGATCATCCCGGTGTCCGGCGGGAAGACCCGA
Organism: Nocardioides maradonensis; assembly: GCF_054777115.1. NCBI lineage: Bacteria > Bacillati > Actinomycetota > Actinomycetes > Propionibacteriales > Nocardioidaceae > Nocardioides > Nocardioides maradonensis. The sequence goes on from NZ_BAAHAZ010000016.1 coordinate 52,840, forward strand.
TCCTGGTGCAGCGAGATGGTCAGCGTGTTCGGGTCGTCGTAGAAGGCGGCCTGGGTGCCGTTGCCGTGGTGGACGTCCCAGTCGACGACCGCGATCCGCTCGACACCGTGCGACCGGCGTACCGCCTGGGCGGCGATGGCCAGGTTGGCGAACATGCAGAAGCCCATGCCGGTGTCCGGGCGGGCGTGGTGACCCGGCGGGCGGACCAGAGCGTAGGCGTTGTCGACGCGACCCTCGACGACCGCGGCGGTCGCCTCGATCATGCCGCCGGCGGCGAGCCGGCCGATCTCGATGCCGCCGGGGCCGAACGGGCTGAGGCCGTCGCCGGAGTCACCGCCCTTGGGCTGGTCGCTGCCCGCCTTGATCCGGGCCAGGTGCTCCTCGGTGTGGACGAGCAGGATCTCCTCGTCGCTCGCCTTGCGCGGCGCGATCCGGGTCAGCCGGTCGATGACGCCCGACACCACGACGAGCTCGTGGATCCGGCGCTTGGTCTCGGCGTTCTCGAAGTGCTGGAAGGGCTGGATGCCGCGGCGGTGGTCGGCCGGGAAGAGGCCCGCGTTCGTTCCGGTGTCGTGCCAGCCGAACACCTCGTGGTAGACGTACCCGGTCGCCATGCTCGCTCCTGACGTGGGGGCGCCGGCTGCTCCGGCGCGGTCCCCACATCGTGGGCGTCGGGTGTGACCTGGGTCATTGGCAGAATTGCCAGTCTTTCGGTCCCGAACGTCTTGGGTCGGTCAGAGGACGGGCCGCTGGAACACCCGCGCCAGCGACCGCACGGAGTCGGGGTCCGCGGTCGGCAGAAGTACGCCGGCGGCGGTCGCCTTGGCCGCTGCGCCCGCCCGCGACGAGACGCCGAGGCGGGTCAGGATCGCCTCGACGTGGGCGGCCACGGTGCGCTGGGTGAGGCACAGCTCGTCGGCGATGTCCCGGTTCCCCGCGCCCGTGGCCACGGCGGTGAGCACCTCGAGCTGGCGGAGCGTGAGGCCCAGCGTGGTGGGTGCCGGCCGGGTGGCGATGGTGAAGGGCTGGCGGCCAGGACCGGGCTGCGGTGCATGGACCCGGACCTCGACGAGTCGGCCGTTCTGCTGGTGCAGGAAGGTCGCGAACTCCATCCCGGTCGCGAGCACGCCGCGGACGATGCTCACCAGCTCCTCGTCCAGCGCGACGTGCAGCGGGGCCCGGCCGATGACCGGGGTGGGCCGGCCGGCGGCGTCGACCCGCGCCACGGCGTACTCCCGGGGGAGGGTGACGTCCTCGGCGGTGCGGGAGGCGACGAGCGTGATCCGGGCGAGTGCCCCGGCGACGGCGTCGAGGATCTCGGGCAGGTCGGGGGAGAAGTCGTCCGGTCCGGTGGCGGAGAGGTGGAGCATCCCGACGACGTCGTGGTTGCGGTCGCGCAGCGCGCGGGAGAGGCCGTCGTCGAACCCCGCGGGTCGCAGCACGTCGCGGAAGTGGTCCGACGCGCGGAACGCGTACGGGTCGACGTCGCCGATGCGCAGGCCGTCCTCGGCGGCCAGGACCAGTCGGCTGTGGTGGGAGTCCATGAACGAGCCGGCGAGGTGGTCGGCGACCTCGGGCGGGTAGCCCACGCTGGTGACGTGTTGGTACTCCGCGTGGTCGGTGCCGCGGGTGCTCGTCACCGTGGCGTCGAGCTGGCAGGCGGCCGCGCCGGTCTGGTCGGCGAGCTCGCCGAGCAGGTGGGGGAGCTCGGTCGACGTCTCCTCGGGTCCGGCGAGCGAGCCGAGGTCGCTGAGCAGGCCGACCAGCCCTGGCGTCGTCCGCATGCGCACCCCCGCGCGGAAAGTTGATTCGGGGCCTAACAGTAGGGACTCGGCGGCGCAGGCGGCAAGGGTCGCGACCTACTCGTCGGTACGAGATCGACCCTTGACGGGCTCGTTTCCGGAGGGTGATAGTTCGGCCCCTAACGAGCTGAGAGGACGGCGTGATGGCCACTCCGACGAAGAAGGCCTCGGCCGCCAGGACGCCTGCCAAGAAGGTCGCGGCGAAGCGGACGGTCACGAAGAAGGCCGCCGCTCCGCTGGCCCGGGTACCGCAGGGACCGGCGCCGGTGGCGACGATGGCCACGGACGCCGCGTTCGCGCCGGCCGCGCCGCGCGACACCGCCCGCCGCCCGTTGCGCAACATGTCCGAGGTGCGGCACTTCTTCCGCACCAACGACGTCCCGATCTACTTCCTCGGCGCGACCCCGTTCAACCTGCTCGGCCTCGACCGCTGGGTCCGCAACTTCACCTACGTCACCTACTACGACGCCTGGGACGGCGCCCACCCGCGCGTCTTCACGCCCCAGCACAAGCCGTACGTCGAGTTCGAGAGCGGCGAGCACATCAACAACTGGCTGCTGGAGAACGCCGAGGTCCGCGCGTTCATCGCGAGCCGGCGGGCGAAGGGGCAGCGCCCCAAGATCGCCATGGTCTTCTTCGACGAGGAGACCGAGCGCATCTGCGACGAGCTCGGCTACGACCTGATCCTGCCGCCCGCCGAGCTGCGCAACCACCTGGACTCCAAGATGGTCACCACCCGCCTCGGCAACGAGGTCGGGGTGCCGAGCGTGCCCAACGTGATGACCACCGTCGACGACTTCGACGCGCTGATGAAGGCCGCCGCGGACGCGGGGCTCGGCGATGACCTGGTCGTGCAGACGGCGTACGGCGACTCCGGCAAGACCACCTTCTTCATCGCCTCCGAGGCCGACTGGAAGAAGCACCACAAGGAGATCGCGGGCGCCGAGGTCAAGGTGATGAAGCGGATCAACAACCGCCCCGTCGCCGTCGAGGCCGTGCTGACCACGAGCGGCACGGTCGTCGGGCCGTTCATGTCGGAGCTGACCGGGCATGCCAAGCTGACGCCGTACCGCGGGGGCTGGTGCGGCAACGAGATGTTCCCCGAGGTCCTCTCCGACGAGCTCCGGGGCAAGGCGGGCGATCTCGTGCGTCGTCTCGGCGACCGCCTCGGCAAGGAGGGCTACCGCGGCTTCTTCGAGGTCGACGTCCTGGTCGACGTCGACACCGACGAGATCTACCTGGGCGAGCTGAACCCGCGGATCAGCGGCGCCTCGTCGATCACGAACGTCACGGCGGGTGCGTACGCCGACGTACCGCTGTTCCTCTTCCACCTGCTGGAGTTCCTCGATGTCGAGTTCGACCTCGACGTCGACGAGATCAACCAGCGCTGGCAGGAGCTGGCGGCGGTCGACCTCTGGTCGCAGATGATCATCAAGGAGACCTCTCCGGGCGTGGAGCGGATCGACACCGCGGCCCCGACCGGCGCCTACGCCTTCGACAGCGCCGGCTCCCTCGTGTTCCAGCGGGCGGCGCTGGACTGGCACCAGCTGCAGAACGAGAACGAGGCGTTCTTCCTGCGCATCTACGGTGCCGGCGACTACCGCTGGAAGGGCGCCGACCTCGGCGTGCTCATCACCAAGGGCCGCCTGCAGACCGCGCGGGGCGCGCTGACGATCCGGGCCAAGCACCTCATCGACTCGGTCCGTGCCCACTACACGGGCACCCCGATCGCGCCGCCCGCGGCGACGCCGGCCCTCAAGGGCGGCACCGGAGACGCGCTGGCCGATGTCTAGTCTTTCTCGTCGGACGGCACGACGACGGATCGGCCGGCGCGAGAGATCGGACGACGTGGTGCTCGGAGAGCGACCGGACCTGCCGGTGACCGGCGGTGTCACGCTGGACAACTGGCAGACGGCGCCGCAGCTGCACTGGTCGTTCCAGCACGTCGACGAGCTGTTCGCCACCGCGACCATCTCGCGGGGGAGCGGGCCGGTGGCTGCGCTGGTCCCGTCGCCGCTCGACGTCGGGCCGCTGCCGGTCGCGCTGTACGACGGCACCGTGACGACCGTCGCCGACGTGATGGCACAGACCGACACCGACGGCTGGATCGTGACCCGCAACGGTCACGTGGTCGCCGAGGACTACGTCGCCGGCATGACGCCCGACACCCGGCACCTGCTGATGTCGGTGAGCAAGTCGCTGGTCGGCACCGTCGCGGGCGCGCTGGTGGACACCGGCCTGCTCGACCCGGCCGCCCCGCTCACGACGTACGTCCCGCAGCTCGCCGCCAGCGGGTACGCCGGAGCGACCGTCCGCCACCTCCTCGACATGCGGTCGGGCATCCGGTTCTCGGAGGTCTACCTCGACCCGAACGCCGAGGTGCGGCTGCTGGAGCAGGCGATCGGGTGGGCGCCGCGCGAGCACCCGGGCGTGCCGGCGACGATGTACGACTTCCTGCTGACGCTGCAGCAGAAGGGCCCGCACGGCGGGCCGTTCGAGTACCGCAGCGGCGAGACCGACGTGCTCGGGTGGGTCTGCGAGGCGGCGGCCGGGGAGCGGATGCCGGGGCTGATGTCGCGGCTGCTCTGGTCGCGGATCGGGGCGGAGGAGGACGCCTACATCGGCGTCGACTCGGTCGGCTCCGGCATGTTCGACGGCGGCATCTGTGCGACGCTGCGGGACCTGGCGCGGTTCGGCGCCATGCTCGCGGCGAGCGGCCGCTCGCTGACGGGGGAGCAGGTCGTCAGCCCGGCCTGGATCCTCGACACCTACCGCGGCGACCCGGACTCGCGTGAGGCGTTCGCGACGGGTCCGATCGACAACCTGATGCCGGGCGGGATGTACCGCAACCAGTTCTGGCTGCCCTACCCGGACCGCGACATCCTGGTGTGCCTGGGCATCCACGGCCAGATGATCTACGTCAACCCGCTCACCGGCGTCGTGGCGGCCAAGCTGTCGAGCTGGCCCGAGCCCCAGCACGCGGGGAAGCTGTTCTCCACCCTGCGCGCCTTCGACGCCGTCTCGACGCACCTCGCGGGCCTCGAAGAACGCTGAGATCGCCTCTTGCGGGAGGGGCACCATACCCATATCGTTCGGAATCAAACGAAGTCGTTTGGCTCAGAACGACTTGATCAGTGTCGAAGGGGACCTGTCATGGTGGCTCAGCAGTCCAACGGATCCGAGCGGGTCGAGGAGAAGCCGGCAGCCGGCCGGATGTCGCGCCGCTCGCTCGTGGCGGGTGCAGCGGCGGTCGGTGCCGTCGGCGCGGTCGCGGCCGCCGGTTCGGCGCAGGCTGCCCCGGCCGTCGTCTGGCCGAACGTCAAGCGTCCGTCGGACCTGAGCCGCATCGTCGACTGGAGCGCTGCGGAGCTGTCGGTGGCCATCCGTCGCCGGGTGGTCACCTGCGTCGAGGTGATGACGGCGTACCTCGACCACATCGACGCGGTGAACCCTGCGGTCAACGCCATCGTGTCGCTGCGCCCCCGGGCCGACCTGCTCGCCGAGGCTGCCGAGAAGGACCGGCTGATCGCGGCGGGCACCTACCAGGGCTGGATGCACGGCTTCCCGCAGGCCGTGAAGGACCTTGCCAACGTCAAGGGTCTGCCGACCTCGCTCGGCTTCTTCGGCCAGCCGGGCGTCCCCGCCGCGCCTCCCGCCGCCGCTGACGCGCTCTTCGTCGAGCGGGTGCGTGCCGCCGGCGCGATCTTCATCGGCAAGACCAACACCCCTGAGTTCGGCCTCGGCTCGAACACGTTCAACAAGGTGTTCGGCACGACGCTCAACTCCTACGACCAGTCCAGGTCCGCCGGGGGCAGCAGCGGCGGCGCGTCGGTCGCGGTCGCGCTGCGGATGCTTCCGGTCGCCGACGGCAGCGACTTCTTCGGCTCGCTGCGCAACCCCCCGGGCTGGAACAACGTGTTCGGGTTGCGTCCGTCGTACGGGCGGGTCCCGGGCCTGGGTGCGGAGCAGTTCATCCAGCAGGGCGGCATCGAGGGCCCGATCGCGCGCACCGCGGACGATCTCGCCCTCTTCCTCGACACCCTCGCCGGGTACGACGTCCGCGCACCTCTCTCCATCGAGCAGGACGTGCCCCCGATCAAGGGCAACCCCTCGATGCGCGGGCGCCGGGTCGCCTGGATGGCCGACCTCGGCGGCTACCTCCCGATGGATCCCGAGGTGCTCACGGTGACCGGTGCAGCCGTCGACCGGATGCGGGGTATGGGCATGAAGGTCGACAAGCTCGACGGCCTCCCGACCGCTCCCGGCTTCGCCGGCAACGTCGATCTCTGGCCGACCTGGCTGGTCTTCCGGCACTGGCTGGAAGGCGGCCTGCTCAAGGGTCTCTACGACGTCCCGGCCTTCCGGTCCCACATGAAGCCCGAGGCGATCTACGAGATCGAGGGCCTCCTCATCGGCGCCGACGGCAATCCCGCCATCTCCGGTATCGACGCCTGGAACGGCTCGGTCAAGCGGACCGCGATGTACCAGGCGTTCCGCGGGCTGTTCGAGACCTACGACTACGTCGTGCTGCCCACCGCCCAGGTGTTCCCCTTCGCGGTCGCCGACGAGCAGTGGCCGAGCGAGATCAACGGCACGCCGATGTCGTCGTACCACCGTTGGATGGAGGTGACCTCGATCGGCACCTTGCTGGGCGCGCCGACCCTCGCCGCTCCGGCCGGTTTCAGCCGTGACGGCCTGCCGATCGGCGTACAGGTCCTCGGCCGCAACCACGACGATGCGAGCGTGCTCGAGTTCGCTGCGGCCTGGGACCGGGCCACGCAGTACACCAAGAACAACCTGCCGCCCCTCATCGCGCGATGACCCGTCGGCCCCTCATCGCGATCCCGGCCCGGTTCTCGGCGTCGGCGTCGGCGCTGCGCTTCGGCGCCGACGTCACGGCCCGCAAGCTGGTCGACGCCGTGTACGCCGCCGGCGGGGAGCCGCTCGTCGTGCACCCCGTCGCCCCCGGTGCGGTGATCGACGTCGAGGCGGTCGCCGAGCGCCTGTGGTTCGCCGACGGGGTGCTGCTGCCCGGCGGTGGGGACCTCGCGTCGCGCTGGTCGGGCCAGGAGGACCACGAGACCCAGTACGACGTCGACGAGGAGCAGGACGCCTTCGACCTCGCCGTCGCCCGTTGGGCTCTGGACGGCGGCATCCCGCTGCTCGCGATCTGCCGCGGCAACCAAGTCGTCAACGTCGGTCTCGGGGGAGACCTGGTCCAGGACCTCGGCGACCGCACCCACCGCCACGTCGTGCAGCCCATCTCGGTGTCCCCGGACTCGGCCCTCGCCGCCATCGTCGGCACCCGCCCCGAGATCTCCTGCTTCCACCACCAGGCCCTCGGCCGCCTCGGCGACGGCCTGCGCGCCGTGGCGCACGCGCCGGACGGCGTCATGGAGGCCGTCGAGCGCGACGGCGCCGGCTGGTACCTCGGTGTGCAGTGGCACCCCGAGGACACCGCCGCCACCGACCCGGCCCAGGCAGGCCTGTTCTCCGCCCTCGTCGAGCAGGCGCGGGCCTACGCCGCTCGGGGCTCGTCGGTGGCGGCCGCACCGTAGCCGCCCGGCACCCCGCATCAAGGATGCTCGCTTCGCTCGCCCCGCTGCGCGGCGCTTCGCGTCCTTGACCCGGGGTCCCGACCCGGCGGCTTGTACGGCGCGGAGTCGGCACGGGCTTCGCCCGCGCCGCCGCTTCGCGGCCGCCACGGGGTGGTGATCGCGCGCCGCTACCCCCTATGGGTCACCTGACCCATCGGGGGTAGCGACCGACCCTCAGGTCCTGAGGTGGAACCTGTAGTCGCCGGTCGGGAGCTTGGTCATGTCGTAGCGAGAGTCGTGCGCCCTTCGGTGGTGGTGGCCGCACAGGAGGATCCCGTCGCCGACGGTGGTGTGACCGCCTTCGGACCAGGGCTTCAGATGGTGTGCCTCGGTCCAGGTGACCGGGACGGTGCAACCGTCGGCGCGGCACTTCTTGTCGCGCAGCCGCATGGCCTTGCGCTGGGACGGCGAGTGCAGCCGCCGGGCCCTGCCGAGGTCGAGGACCTCGGACGTCCCGCCGAGCACGGCGGGGACGATCTTCGCGGTGCACGCCAGCCGGCGGGCCTCGGAGGCGCTGATGACGATGGTGCCGAGCATCGCGGAGCCGAGGTCGTTGACCAGTGCCTCGTAGGGGATGGTGACGAGGACGGTGGTGGCGTCGCCGCCGTGGTCGGGGAGCCGCTGGGGGTCGAGGATCTCCAGGAGCCGGCAGAACGCCTCACCGCGACTGCGGGACTTGGTGACACGGGGTGAGTCCTCGGCGTCGACGTAGGTCGTCAGTCGCTCTGCGATGGAGTCGGGGACCAGTGCGGTGATCTTGGTGCCGAGGACAGTCAGGTCCTTGGAGTCGTAGGTCTGCGCGAGCTTGATGAGGTGTTTCTCGGCCCGGACGCGGGTGAGGTCGTCGACCTCGGTGGAGAGCTTGTCGATGGACCGGATGATCACTCGTGCTTGGGCGGTGTTCACGGCGCCTTCGCGCATGGCCGCTGCGGTCAGCGGGTGCGCCAGCAGGTCTCGCGCGAGGTGGAGGTCGACCCGGGCGGCGGTCGCGGTGGTGCGGGTGGCGAGGACGAAGCCCGTGCCGACTCAACGGCGCCTACTCCGCCCCCTCCACCGCGATCACCACGTCCCGCAGCGTGCTGGTGAAGGCGCTGACCCGGCGGTCGGAGAGCTTGCCGATGATCTCGGACTCGACCGCGTTGAACTCCGGGTAGATCTCCTCCATCAGGCTCACGCCGGCGGGGGTGAGGCGGAGGCGGACCAGGCGGCCGTCGTTGGGGTCGCCCTCGCGCTGCAGCAGGCCGCGACCCTCGAGGGTCTTCACGACGCCGGTGAGCGTGGCCTTGGAGATGTCCGCGGACTCGGCGACGTGCCGGGTCTCCATGTCCTCCCAGATCCAGACGACCCAGAGCACGACGAACCCGGTCCAGGTCATGTCGTGCTTGCGCAGCACCCGGTTGGTGAGCTCGCTGCGTACCGCGTTGGCGGCGCGGAACAGGTTGGAGAGCGCATTGGCGGCCTTGAAGTCCAGGGGCAGGTCGCCCACGTGGTCCCTCATGGCCTTCTCGGTCTCGGCGAGCGTGTGGCGGTCGGGCATGCCGTTCAGGGTAGTCATGGGCCGATCCCGATCGCGGGAAGGCGCGAAGTAGTTCGGATCCGAACAATTTTGCCTCGGGGCATGGTGCTCCGGGTCACATCTCGGTATCGTACGGATCCGAACGAGTTTTCCACCGCGACCTAGGAGGCGGACCGATGTCCGATTCGGTCAACACCACACTCCGGAAGAACGCCCTCGGCGTCGGCGCCATCGTCTTCCTCGTCCTGGCCGCCGTCGCGCCGCTCACCGGCATGGTCGTCGTGGCCTCGCTGGCGATCGCGCTCGGCAACGGCGGCGGTACGCCGTTCGCGTTCTTCGCGGTCGCCGTCGTGCTCCTGCTGTTCGCCATCGGCTACGGGAAGATGTCGAGCGAGCTGGTCAACGCGGGCGGCTTCTACGCCTTCGTGGTCAAGGGCCTCGGGCGTCCCGCCGGCCTCGCCGCGGGCTTCATCGCCATGCTCGGCTACAACTTCTTCGTCGTCGGCACCATCGGCACCAGCGGCTTCTTCATGTGGGTGGTCATCCAGGCCCAGACCGGCTGGGTCATGTCCGGCTTCTTCTCCTGGCTGTTCTGGGGCCTCGCCTCGATGCTCGTCGCGTACCTGATGGCGCTGCGCGGCGTCGACTTCAGCTCCAAGATCCTCGGCATCTCGCTGGTCCTGGAGACCTCGATCCTCGTCATCTTCGACATCGCGGTGCTGTTCAAGCACGGCTATTCCTTCGACGCGTTCTCCTGGCACTCGATCCACGCCGGCTCGCTGCCGATCGGCCTGCTGCTCGCCGCCACCGGCTTCCTCGGCTTCGAGGCGACCTCGCTGTTCAGCGAGGAGGCCAAGAACCCGCTGAAGACGGTTCCGCGGGCGACGTACATCGCGATCACCCTGATCGGCGTCGTCCTGGGCACCACCACCTGGGCGCTCGTCAGCGCGACCGGTGTCGCCGAGGCCCAGGCCACCGCCGGCGAGCACGCCGCGACCGGTGACCTCGTCTTCAGCGTCGCGCAGGGCTACGTCGGCACCTTCCTGACCAACACCATGCAGTGGCTGCTGCTGGTCAGCCTGTTCGCCGCGATGCTCGCGTTCCACAACTCCGCGAGCCGCTACCTGTTCTCGCTCGGCCGCGCCCGGATCCTGCCGGAGGTGCTCGCGACGACGGGCCGCCGCGGTTCGCCGTACGTCGCCAGCTCGGTCCAGGCCGGCTTCGCCGTGGTCGTCGCGATCGCCTTCAAGCTCGGCGGCGCCGACCCGATCCTCACCGTCGTCCCGAGCATGCTCGGCTTCGGCACCCTCGCGATCCTGGTCCTGCAGGCGCTCGCCGCCCTGTCGATCGTGGTCCACTTCCGCCGCAAGAACGACCCGCGGATCGGTACGACGCTGGTCGCGCCCGGCCTGGGCTTCCTCGGCCTGTGCTTCGCGGTGGTCCTCGCGTTCAAGCACTTCACGATCGTCGCCGGCTCGACCGACCCGGCCGTCACCAAGCTGCCGTGGCTGCTGGTCGTGGCCCTCGTCGGCGGCATCGGCTACGCGGTCTACCTGCGATCCAGCAAGCCCACCACGTACGACGCCCTCGACTCCGACCTCGAGCGCTTCGACGAAGCCCTGGCTGACAGCGCTGCTGTCGCCCGATGATGAAGACCCCAGGAACGAACGGAGACCCCACGGTGGTGCACAGCGACGAGTCCGCCCTGCGCGAGACGGCTGACCGGCTCAAGGCGGACGGCATCGACATCCTCCGGGTCGGCTACAGCGACCTGATCGGCACCGAGCGTGGCCGCGACGTCCTGGTGGACCGGCTGGACCGCACGCTCGGCGACGGCGTGGCGTTCTGCCGCTCGGTCTACGCCACCTCGCCGATGGGCGACGTCATCGACATCGCGGGCGGGCTTTCCGCCGGCCTGCCCGACATCGTCGCGGTTCCGGACCTCGCCACGGTCCACGCCGTTCCGTGGGAGCCGGGCGTGGCGCACGTGATCGCCGACGTCTACAACCCGGACGGCACGCGCTCCGAGGAGGGCCCCCGCAACGTGCTCAAGCGCGTCGTGGACCGGTTCGCCGAGCTCGGCATGACCCCGATCGTCGGCCCGGAGCTCGAGTTCTACGTCCTCGAGGAGGACGCGAGTGCCCCCAACGGCTTCCGCCGGTACGGCGAGGCCACGGGCAACGTCTACGTGGCGGGCCTGAAGGGCGACCCGGAGAACACGCTGCTGGCGACGCTGCGCGACCTGGCGGCGTACGACATCGACGTGGTGGCCGCGAACCACGAGTTCTCCAGCGGCCAGTTCGAGATCAACCTGTGGCACTCCGAGGCGCTCGACGCGGCCGACCGGGCCTTCCGGTTCAAGACCGCCGTCCAGGAGCTCGCGCGCCGCCGCGGCAAGTTGGCGACCTTCATGGCCAAGCCGTTCAACGACGAGGGCGGCTCCGGCTTCCACATCCACTTCAGCACCGTGGACGCGGACGGCCGGCCGATCTTCGACGACCCCGCCGGCGAGGACGGGCTGTCCAAGGTGGCCCGCTCCGCGATCGCCGGCGTGCTCGCGCACGCCCCGGCGCTCGCCGCGATCAGCAACCCCACCATCAACTCCTACAAGCGCTTCGGCCCGGACACGCTCGCGCCGTGGCTGATCGACTGGGGCCTGGACAACCGCAGCGCGATGGTCCGGATCCCGCCGGAGCGCGGTCGCGCCTCGCGCATGGAGCTGCGCCTCGGTGACGCGTCGGCGAACCCGTACCTCGCCGTGGCCGGCCTGCTGGCAGCGGCGTACCTGGGCATCCGCGACGAGCTGGTGCCGCCGGCCAAGCTGGAGGGCTACGGCTACGACACCTCCAAGGCCGAGCAGCTGCCCGAGAGCCTCGGCGCGGCGATCGACGCCCTGGAGCAGGACAAGGACCTCGCCGACCTGCTCGGCCCGACGTTCGTCGAGACCTTCGTGGCCTACAAGCGCAACGAGCTGGAGCGCTTCCACCACTGGGTCACCGACTGGGAGTTCCGGGAGTACGCCTACCACCTGTGAGTGGGCGTTCCCGGGAGAGGAGAGACACCGATGACTTCGCAGCCCATCGTCCGTGAGTTCGAGGCGGACCTGACCGTCGTCGGGGCGGCCACCGTCGCCGAGGACGTCGTCGCGCTGACGCTCGCGTCCGCCGACGGAGCGGCCCTGCCGCCGTGGACGCCGGGCGCCCACGTCGACCTGGTGCTGGCCGGCGACCTGGTCCGGCAGTACTCGCTGTGCGGCAACCCTGCCGACCCCGGCAGCTGGCGCGTCGGCGTGCTGCGCGCACCCGACAGCAGGGGCGGCTCCAAGGCCGTTCACGCCGAGCTCGCGGCCGGCACGACCGTGAAGGTCCGCGGCCCACGCAACCACTTCCCGTTCGTGGCGTCGAAGCGCTACCTCTTCCTCGCCGGCGGCATCGGCATCACGCCCCTGCTGCCCATGATCCTCGAGGCCGAGGCGTCCGGCGCCGACTGGCGGCTGGTCTACGGCGGCCGCTCGCTGGCGTCGATGGCCTTCCGCGACGAGCTGGAGAGGTACGGCGACCGGGTGACCCTGGTGCCGCAGGACACCGACGGCTTCCCCGACCTGGACGTCCTGCTCGGCACCCCGCAGCCCGACACCCTCGTCTACGCGTGCGGACCGACGCCCTTCCTGGACGCGATCGAGACGCGCTGCGCCGGGTGGCCTGCCGGTGCGCTGCACCTGGAGCGGTTCACGGCCAAGGAGGTCGACACCGGCGACGACGAGGCCTTCGAGATCGTCCTGCAGCGCTCCGGGCTCACCCTGCAGGTGCCGGCCGACCGGTCGATCTTCGAGGTCTGCCGTGACGCCGGGGTCAGCGTCGTGGGCTCCTGCCTCGAGGGCGTCTGCGGGACCTGTGAGACCGAGGTCGTCGACGGCGACGTCGACCACCGTGACTCGATCCTCAACGACGAGGAGAAGGAGTCGAACGAGTTCATGATGATCTGCGTGTCGCGCTGCAAGGGCAGCCGGCTGACGTTGGACCTCTGAGGAGGGTTGCGATGACGAAGAGCACCGGCTACCCGCGCAACGCGTGGTACGCCCTCGCGAGCTCCGACGAGGTCACGCGCGAGCCGTTCGGCACGCGTGCCCTGGACCGTCCCGTCGTCCTGTTCCGTACGTCGGACGGCACGGCCGTCGCGCTCGGCGACCGGGACGCCCACCGGCCCTACCCGCTCAGCCGCGGTCACGTCGACGGCGACACCGTCGTCTCCGGCTACTCCGGCTTCGCCTACGACCGCACCGGCGCCTGCGTCCGGGTGCCCTCGCAGGAGCAGGTGCCGTACGGCGCCCGCGTCCCGGCGTACCCCGTGCGCGAGGAGGGTGGTCTGGTGTGGGTCTGGCTCGGGGAGCCCGTGCTCGCCGACCTTCGCCAGCCGATCGCCACCCCCTGGCTCACCGACGACTCCTGGGAGACGTTCGGCGGGCAGTGGGAGACGGCCGCGCACGTACGGCTGCTGCACGACAACTTCGCCGACATCACCCACGTGGCCGTGGTCGACCCGGTCATCTCGCCGCCGGCGCTCGCCGGTGTCGCGCCCGCGCTGCAGGTGGAGCTCACCGAGACGACGGTGTCCTTCCACCGGGACTGGCCGGCGGCCCCGATGCCGGAGTGGCAGGCCAAGGTGTCGGGAGCGGCCACCACGGCGGCGTACCCCCAGCGCGAGGAGGGCGCCTTCCTCGCCCCCGGTCTGTGGGCCGACCGCTGGGACGTGCTCGTCCCGGCCGAGGAGGGCGGGACGCAGACGTTCCGGTTCACCCACGCCGTCACCCCGGTCGACGACCGGCACACGCGCCACATCTGGCGGGTCAGCCGGAACTTCGCGCACGGCGCGGAGACCACCGACGTGCTGCGCCCGATCTTCGAGTCCTACTACCTCAAGGTCCGCGAGATCCTCGAGACCATGCAGGGTGTGATCGACCGTGACGGCTACGGCGAGGACGTCAACGTCGCCGCCGACCTGGCCGCGCTGCAGGTCCGCAAGATCCTGCGGCGCCTGGTGGCCGACGAGGGCTGACCGACCCGCCCCTGGGAGACTGGCCTGCATGGAGCAGGGGGACCAGGACGTCCGGATCGAGCGGCTCGGCGACGTCGGACGGATCATCCTCGACCGACCGCGCGCGCTGAACGCGATCACGCTCGGCATGGTCGAGCGGATCCGGGTGGCGCTGGACGAGTGGCGGACCGCCGGCCTGCGCGCGGTCACCATCGAGAGCGCGTCGGACCGCGCGTTCTGCGCGGGAGGCGACATCCGCCGGATCCGCGAGAACTCGCTGGCCGGCTGGCACGAGGCGAGCCTGCGGTTCTTCGAGACGGAGTACGCCGTCAACGCGCTCCTCGGCAGCTACCCCGTCCCGGTCGTCGCGCTCGTCGGCGGCGTCTGCATGGGCGGCGGCATGGGGCTGAGCGTGCACGGCACCTTCGTCGTGGTCTCGCCGCAGGCCTCGTTCGCGATGCCGGAGACCAAGATCGGCTTCTTCCCCGACGTGGGCGGCTCGCACTTCCTGCCACGGCTGCCCGGTGAGACCGGCCGCTACCTGGGCCTGACCGGCGCGCGGATCAGCGCGGCCGACGCGCTCGCGCTCGGCCTCGCCACCCACGCCTGCTCGGCGGAGGACCTGGCCCGGCTGCCCCACCTCATCGCCGAGTACGACGGCCCGCTGGAGCAGCTGCTCCGTGAGCTCGCCCCCGGGCAGCCGGGGGAGGCGGGTCGCCTGGCCGCCGTGCGGCCCGAGCTGGACTGGGCCTTCAGCGCGCCCGACCTCGCCGGCATCGGCACCCGGCTGGCCGACCTGGTCGCTGCGGGACCGGACTCCGGCCCTGCGGCAGCCTGGGCGCAGGACACGATCGGCGAGCTGGCCGCCGCATCGCCGTACTCGATGGCGGTGACGGACCGCCTGATCGTGGAGGGCCGTCAGCTCGACCTCGAGGCCTGCCTCGCGATGGAGCTGGCCACGGCCGCCGAGGTCATCGCCAGCGCCGACTTCGTCGAGGGCGTCCGCGCGGTCCTCGTGGACAAGGACCACGCGCCCCGCTGGACCTCCTGACCCCCACCCCCTCACGCGAGTTGCCACTTGTGGTCGACCGAAACCCTGGTTTCGGTCGACCACAACTGGCAACTCGCGTAAGCAGGGGTCAGCGGGTGGTGACCTTCACCGGCAGGGTCTTGATGCCGTTGACGAAGTTGCTGCGGACCCGGCGTACCTCACCGTTGAGCTGGATCGAGTCGATCCGCGGGATGAGCTCCTCGAACATCAGCCGGATCTCCATGCGGGCCAGGTTGTTGCCCATGCACAGGTGCGGGCTGCCCTTGCCGAAGGTGACGTGGTCGATGTTCTTGCGGGTCACGTCGAAGTCGTAGGGGTTCTCGAAGACGTCCTCGTCGCGGTTGCCGGAGGCGAACCACATCACGACCTTGTCGCCCTCCTTGATCTGCTTCCCGCCGAGCTCGACGTCGCGCGTCGCGGTGCGGCGGAAGTGGAAGACCGGCGAGGCCCAGCGCAGGAACTCCTCGACGGCGTCGGGGATGAGCGACGGGTCCTCCTGCAGCTTCGCGAGCTGCTCGGGGTGTTCGAGCAGGGCGAGCATGGAGTGCGTGATGGTGTGCCGGGTCGTCTCGTTGCCGGCGACGACGAGGAGCAGGAAGTACGAGTCGTACTCCGAGGCGGACATGGCCTGGCCGTCCTCGGGGATCTTGTTGACGAGCTGGCTGACCAGGTCGGTGCCCTCGCCGCCTCGCCGACCCGCCGCGAGCTCGCGGCCGTAGTCGAAGACCTCCTGGGAGATGGGGGAGCGGAACGGCAGGTGCTTGTACTTCTCGCTCTCCGGGTCGGAGATCAGGACAGCGGCGTGCTCCGGGTCGGAGAAGCCGATGATCTGGTTGCCCCACTCGATCAGCTGCCCCGTCTTCTCCTGGGGTACGTCGAGCAGGCGGGCCAGCACCTGGATCGGGAAGTCCGCGCTGACGTCCTCGACGAAGTCGAACTCGCCCTTCGCGAGCGCGGCGTCGACGGTGGCGCGCGTGATGTCGCGCAGCAGTGCCTCGTAGTTGCGCATCAGGTTCGGCCGGCTGAACTCGCGCGAGATGAGCTTGCGCAGCGCGCGGTGACGCAGCCCGTCCATCTCGAGGATGGAGCGGCGGGCCTCCTGCAGCTCCGGCTCCACCTCCTCGAGGTTGACGAAGTTGGTCGAGGTGAACGTCTCGGGGTCCTTGTCGACCTCGCAGATGTCGGCGTGCTTGGTGACCGCCCAGAAGCCGCTTCCCCCATCGGTCTCGGGCTGGAAGTGGACGGGGTCCTCGCGCCGGAGCGCGTCGAGCATGCCCCAGGCCTGCGGCCCGACGAAGCGGTCGAGGTCGACGAGGTCGACATCCTCCAGGGCGACGTACGGCGGCTTGTCCACGGTGACTCCATCCATCGGAAGGTTAGATCGTTCGGGTCCGAACAATATCTCTCGAAAAGGTTCGCCGCAAGGGTGGTCTTTCCGGCGGCGAGTGGATATCGTACGGATCCGAACGATCTTGATTCTCCCTCGACCGGAGCTGAGGCACGATGAACGACATGCAGGGGTTCTTCTTCCCCCGGACGGCGACCGGCCAGTCGTCGGTGATCCCGTCACCGCCCTGGTACTACTCGGGTGACCTGCTCACCGTCGAGTACCGCACCGACCCCGAGCGGGTCCGCGAGCTGCTCCCCGAGCCGCTCGAGCTGGCGCCCGACGACCCGGGCGCGGTCGCGCTGATCTGGGCCGACTGGCAGTCGTGCTCGAGCACCCGCGAGGAGCTGCTCGACCCGGTGCGCTCGCAGTACAAGGAGGCGTTCGTCGTCGTCCGCTGCGCGTTCGAGGGCGTCACCTACTCGCGCTGCGTCTACATCTGGGTCGACAAGGACTTCGCCATCGCCCGCGGCATGCACCAGGGCTACCCGAAGAAGCTCGGCTCGATGTGGCAGACCCGGCCGCACCCCTTCAGCCAGGGCGCCCCGCAGATCGCGCCCGGCGGCGTCTTCGGCGCCACCCTCGCGGCCGGCGACCGTCGGCTCGCGCAGGCGGTGCTGACCCTCCGGGAGGAGTCGCCGAGCAACGGCTTCGTCAACGGCCACCCGATGGCGCATCACCGCGTGTACCCGGGCATCGAGAAGAACAGCCCCGACGCGTACGTCGAGCTCATCGCCTCCGGCGCCAGCTCCTTCGAGGCCGGTCCGGCCTGGACCGGGGACGTCGAGGTCGAGCTCTTCGAGTCCCCGACCGAGGAGCTGCACCGCCTTCCCGTCCGCGAGGTCATCGGCGGCTACTACCGCCAGGTCGGCGTGGTGTGGGACGGCGGTACGTCGCTCGCGACCCTCACCCCGCAGAAGGAGGCCGCCCGATGAGCGCCGAGGTCACCGAGCACATCGCCGTCGTCGAGGGCGTCCCGGTCGACACCCGGCACTGGATCGGCGGCGAGCGCGTCGCTTCCGCGTCGACCTTCACCGACATCAGCCCGATCGACGAGACACCGCTCGCGGAGGTCCACGCCGGCACCTCGGCCGAGGTCGACGCCGCCGTGGCGGCCGCCCGCGCCGCCTTCCCGGCCTGGGCGGGCCTCGCGGTCAAGGAGCGCGCCGACATCCTGCGCCGGGTCGCCGAGGGCATCGAGGCCCGTGTCGAGGACCTGTCCCTGGTCGAGACCCGCGACAACGGCTCCCTGATCCGCAGCCACCGCCGGGGCGTCATGCCGCGGGTGGCGATGAACTTCCGTGCCTTCGCCGACTTCGCCGAGCACCAGCTGGGCCACCCCGACATGGAGGTGCCGGGCCGCGGCCACCGTGAGCGGATCAGCTACGACCCGGCCGGCGTGGTCGCGATCATCACCCCGTGGAACGCCCCGCTGATGCTGGCCACCTGGCGGATCGGCCCGGCGCTGGCCGCCGGCAACACGGTCGTCGTCAAGCCGCCGGAGTGGGCGCCGCTCACGGCCAGCCTGCTGGCCGACATCATGCACGAGGCCGGAGTGCCCGCGGGCGTCTTCAACGTCGTACAGGGCACGGGTGCGGAGGCCGGCGCCCCGCTGACCGCGCACCCGGACATCAACCGGCTCGCGTTCACCGGCTCGGTCCCGACCGCCGGCGTCATCGCGAAGGCCGCCGCGACGAATATCATCCCGCTCTCCTACGAGCTCGGCGGCAAGAGCCCGCTGCTGGTCTTCGAGGACGCCGACCTCGACCTCGCGGTCGAGATCGCGGTCGAGCAGTTCGACAACGCCGGCCAGGTCTGCCTCAAGGCCGCCCGGATGTACGTGCACGAGAGCCTGGCCGAGGAGTTCACCCGCCGGGTGGTCGAGGGTGCGGCGCGGCTGCGCCAGGGCGACCCCCGCGACGAGACCACCGACGTCTCCGCGCTGGTCGCGCGCCGCCACTTCGAGCAGGTCTCCGGCTTCGTCGAGCGGGCGCTCGCCGACGGCGCCGAGGCGCTGCTCGGCGGTGGCCCCAACGACGAGCTCGGCGGCCTCTACTACCGCCCGACCATCCTCGTGGGCGCCAAGGACGACTCCGAGATCATGACCGAGGAGGTCTTCGGCCCGGTCGTCACGATCAGCACGTTCCGCACCGAGGAGGAGGCGATCGCCAAGGCCAACGACAGCCGCTTCGGCCTCGCCGCCACCCTCGTCACCGGCGACCGCGACCGCGCCGAGCGCGTCTCGGCAGCGCTCGACGCCGGCACCGTCTGGGTCAACTGCTTCTTCGTGCGCGACCTGAACGCCCCGTTCGGTGGCAACGGCAAGTCCGGCATCGGCCGCGAGGGCGGGATCTGGTCCTTCGACTTCTACACCGACATCAAGAACAGCGTGTTCTCGCCGACCGGCTGGAGCGACGCGGAGGGAGACAGCTGATGGGTGAGATCGTCGGCGCGGGCCTGATCGCCCACGTCCCCACCATCGTGCTGCCGGAGGAGATCCGGCGCGAGCTCAACAACGGCGAGGACACCACCCTCGTCTCCGGCCTGCAGCAGCTGCGCCGCGAGGTCTTCGACACCCTCGACTACGACACCGTCGTGGTGCTCGACTCGCACTGGGCGACCACCGTCGAGTTCGTCGTGACGGCCCAGGAGCAGCGCAAGGGCCTGTTCACGTCCGAGGAGCTGCCGCGTGGCATGTCGCAGCGGCCCTACGACTTCTCCGGCGACCCCGAGCTCGCGCACCTCATCGCGAGCAAGGCGGCCGAGCACTCGACCTGGATCACCGCGATCGAGGACGACGCCCTGCCGATCTTCTACGCGACCACCAACGTGTGGGAGTACCTCGGCCAGGGTCTGGCCGACAAGAAGTGGATCTCCATCGGCGTCTGCCAGACTGCCGACGGCGAGGACGCGCTCCGGCTCGGCCGCGCCCTGGGTGACGCGATCGCCGCCTCGGACCGGAAGGTCCTCCTGGTCGCCAGCGGCGCGATGTCGCACACCTTCTGGCCGCTGCGCAAGCTCCGCGACCACGAGGCCGCGGGGGTCGAGCACATCTTCACGCCCGAGGCCGCCGCGGCCGACGCCGAGCGGATCGCGTGGTTCAAGGACGGCGACCACGCCCGGGTCCTCGACACGATGGACGAGTTCTACCGGTTCAAGCCGGAGGCCCGCTTCCAGCACTACCTGATGATGATCGGCGCGCTCGGCGAGGGCGACTGCACCGCCACAGGCCGCCAGTACGGCGAGTACGAGAACTCGGTCGGCACCGGACAGGTGCACCTGTGGTTCGACCGCCCCGAGGGTGGCTTCCCCGCACCCCGCCGTACCCCCACCGACCCCGACTACGTGCGCCAGACGAGCGGCACCGGTGCCGACGTACCGGCCGCCGGCTGACGCACACCACGAGGAGCTGACATGACCACCGAGTACCGCCGGATCCTGCTGGACGGCAACGCTGTCGACGTACGCCGGGAGGGCGACACCCTCGTCGCCGGCGACGGCCGCACCGTGGCGATCGCCGACGCGACCCACCTGCCGCCCGTGACGCCGAGCAAGATCGTCTGCGTCCACCTCAACTACTCCTCGCGCGTCGAGGAGATGATGCTCAAGCTGCCGCCCGCGCCGACGTACTTCCACAAGCCGGTCTCGGCGCTCACCGCGCACGACGCCGCCGTGGTGCGGCCCCAGGGCTGCAAGTGGCTGAACTACGAGGGCGAGATCGCGATCATCATCGGGAAGACCGCGCGCAACATCTCGCCCGAGGAGGCCGGCGACTACATCCGCGGCTACTCCGTCGGCAACGACTACGGCCTGCACGACTTCCGCGACACCGACTCCGGGTCGATGCTGCGGGTCAAGGGCGCCGACACGCTGTGCCCGGTCGGCCCCGGCATCGTCGAGGGCTGGGACTTCCGCAACAAGCGGATCCGCACGATCGTCAACGGTGAGGTCCGCCAGGACGGCAACACCGACGAGATGAAGTGGGACATGCACTACCTCGTCGCCGACATCGCGCGGACCATCACGCTGCAGCCCGGCGACATCCTGATGTCCGGAACACCCGCCATCTCCCGCACCGTCTACCCGGGCGACGTCGTGGAGGTCGAGGTCGAGGGCCTCGGCACGCTGCGCAACCACATCGTCGAGGGCCCGACCCCGATCCGCAGCGACGTCGGCGCGCAACCGACGGAGAGCGAGGAGGTCCTGTCGACCGCCAAGGGCGGCGACTGGGAGTTCCGCGGCATCCGCAAGCCCGACCTGTCGAACACCCACTGAGGACCGCACCGATGCCTGCTCCCCGGATGCTGATGATCCTCAGCGAGAACTGGACCCTGACCGACGGACGCAACCTGAACGACCTCGTCACCTGGTCACGGATCGCGGAGGACACCGGCTTCGACTCGGTGATGATCTCCGAGCACGTCGTGCTCGGCCGCGACGCCAGCGACAAGGGCGTGATGGGCAACCCGCGCGACTACGCGGCGCCCGGCAACCAGGATCCGCTGATGCCCTGGCCGAACTCGCTGATGCTGTTCTCCGCGATCGCGAGCGTCACCGAGCGGATCCGGCTGGTCGGCGCCGCCGTCCTCGCGCCGCTGCGGCACCCGCTGCTGCTCGCCCGCGAGCTCGGCACCCTGGACCTGATCTCCGAGGGCCGACTCGTCGTCCAGCCGAGCGTGAGCTGGAGCAGGGACGAGTACGCCGCGATGGGCGTGCCTTTCCGCGAGCGCGGCAAGATCCTCGACGAGCAGCTCGAGGTGATGAAGCTCGTCTTCGAGCAGTCGCCGGCGACGTACAAGGGCGAGTACGTCGACTTCGAGGACATCTACCTGGAGCCGAAGGCGTTCCGCCCCGAGGGGCCGCGGATGTGGTTCGGCGGGCAGAAGGCGCACGGCGCGGTCGTCGAGCGGATCGTGAAGTACGGCCACGGCTTCCACCCGTTCGGTCGCCCCACGGCCGAGGACCTCGAGGTCATCCGCACCGAGATGGCCGCAGCCGGCCGCGACATCGCCGACCTCGAGATGGTCGGCGGCGTCCGCTACTCGTTCCCCGACGACCACTCGCCGGCCGACCTGGGGGAGTCGATGGACTCCATCCCCGAGCAGCTCGAGCAGGGCTTCACCACCATCTGCATCAAGCCGTCGATGTATATCGACGACCAGTCCAAGATGGAGGCGTTCTGCAAGGACGTCATGAAGCGTGCGGAGGCGATGGGCTGATGAGCAAGCGGCTGCTGGTGATCGGGCACGACTACCTGGACACGGCCGGCTCGATCGAGGGCCGGTTCGTCGAGCGGGGCTACGAGATCGAGAGCCTCCAGGTCGTGCCGCCGGACCGCTTCGACGACCCCGGCGTGGACGTCGACTTCCCCGACCCGAAGGAGTACGACGCCGTGCTCGTCCTCGGGGCCCGGTGGAGCGCGTACGGCGACGACGTCACCTCGTGGGTCAAGCCCGAGCTCGAGCTGCTCCGCGACGCCGACGAGGCCGAGGTGCCCGTCTTCGGGATCTGCTTCGGCGCGCAGATGCTCGCGACCGCCCACGGCGGCGAGGTCGTCCGCTCGCCCCTGCCCGAGATCGGGCCGCACGTCGTCTCCGGCGTCCCCGCGGTCGCCGGGATCTGGACCCAGTGGCACTACGACCGCTTCGTCCCGCCGGCCGACGCGACGGTCGTCGGCGTCAACGCCGCCGCCACCCAGGCCTTCGTGCTGCGCCGCAACCTGGCCGTGCAGTTCCACCCCGAGATCGACGCCGAGAGCCTCGGCGCGTGGATGGTCGACGGTGGCGAGGACGATGCCCGCAAGGCCGGGCTCGACCCCGCGGTCCTCGTCGAGCACGTGCGCTCCCTCGACCCCGACATCCGGGTGCGGGCGGCCGCGCTGGTCGACTACTTCCTCGACGAGGTAGCGCCCTCATGAGCGACGCCGCCTCTCGGGTCGTCCTCGTCACCGGCGGCGGCACCGGCATCGGCGCGGCCGTCGCACGCGCGCTGACTGCAGCGGGCGACACGGTCGTCATCTGCGGCCGGCGCGAGGCGCCGCTGCGGGCCGTCGCCGACGCGACCGGCGCCCACGTGGTCGTCGCCGACGTCAGCACCCCCGAGGGCGTCGACGCGGTCGTGGACGACACGATCGCCACCTTCGGCCGGCTCGACGGCCTCGTCCTCAACCACGGCATCATCCACATCGGCGGCGTCGCCGACGTGACGCCCGAGCAGTGGGACGAGACGTTGCGGGTCAACCTCACCTCGCCGTTCCTGCTGGTGAAGGCCGCGCTGCCGCACCTGCTTGCCGCGCGAGGTGCCGTGGTGGCGGTGTCGTCGGTGGCGGCCCTGCGTGCCGCGGACGGCATGGCGGCGTACTCCGCGAGCAAGGCGGGCCTGCTGCTGCTCACCCAGTCGCTGGCGGTCGACCACGGTCGCGAGGGCCTGCGCGCGAACGCGATCTGCCCCGGCTGGACCGCCACCGAGATGGGCGACATGGAGATGACCGAGCTCGGCCGCGAGCGGGGCATCTCGACCGAGGACGCCTACCGGCTGGCCACCGCCGTCGTACCCCAGCGGCGTCCGGCGCAGCCCCAGGAGGTGGCGGCTACCGTGGCATGGCTGCTGTCCGATGCCGCGTCTTACGTCAACGGGGTTGTGCTTCCCGTCGATGGTGGATCCACTGTGGTCGACACCGGCACGCTGGCACTGGACCCCCGCGTGTCCATCACCCTGCCCTGAACCGAACGAGGAGTAGAACCCCATGACCGAGTACGCCGTCCGCAACCCCGCCACGGGTGAGCTGATCGAGGCCTACCCGACCGCCACCGACGCCGAGGTGGACGCCGCGGTCGCCGCCGCGACGGACGCCTACTACTCGTGGGGTCGCACGAGCACCGTCGCCGAGCGGTCCAAGCTGCTGGCGCGGGTCGCCGAGCTGCACCGTGAGCGCGCCGGCGAGCTGGCCGCCTCCATCAACGCCGAGATGGGCAAGCCCCTCGGCGACGCCGAGGGCGAGGTCCTCTTCTCGGCCGGCATCTACGACTTCTACGCGCAGAACGCCGAGAGCATCCTCGCCGACCAGCCGATCGAGCTGCTCGACGGCGAGGGCAGCGCCGTCATCCGGCGTACGCCGGTCGGCCCGCTGCTCGGGATCATGCCGTGGAACTACCCCGTCTACCAGATCGCCCGCTTCGCGGCCCCGAACCTCGCGACCGGCAACACGATCGTCCTCAAGCACGCGCCGCAGTGCCCGCGTTCGGCCGCGATCCAGGCCCAGATCTTCCTCGACGCCGGCTTCCCGGTCGGGGCGTACAACAACGTCTACGCCACCAACGAGCAGATCGCCGACGTCATCGCCGACCCGCGCATCCAGGGCGTCTCCCTGACCGGCTCCGAGCGCGCCGGCGCGGCCGTCGCCGAGATCGCGGGCCGCAACCTGAAGAAGTGCGTCCTCGAGCTCGGTGGCTCCGACCCGTTCATCGTGCTCTCGGCCGCTGACCTCGACGCCACCGTCGAGCAGGCCGCCGAGGCGCGCCTCGACAACAGCGGCCAGGCGTGCAACGCCGGCAAGCGCTTCGTGGTCGTCGACGACCTGTACGAGGACTTCGTCGCGAAGTTCACGTCCAAGGTGCTCGACCGGGGTGCCCCGGCGCCGCTCTCCTCGCTCGCCGCCGCGGAGAACCTCTCCCGCCAGGTCGACGCCGCCGTCGCCGGTGGCGCGAAGCTCGCGACCGCGGGGGAGCGCGAGGGCGGGTACTTCCCGGCCGGCGTCCTCACCGAGATCACGCCGGACAACCCGGCGTACTACCAGGAGCTGTTCGGCCCTGTGGCCATGGTGTTCCGCGCCAAGGACGAGGCCGACGCGATCCGCATCGCCAACGACACCCCGTTCGGCCTCGGCTCCTACGTCTTCACCGACGACGCCGACCAGGCCGCCCGCGTGGCCGACGCCCTGGAGACCGGCATGGTCTTCGTCAACGGCGTCGGCGCCGAGGGCGTCGAGCTGCCCTTCGGTGGCGTGAAGCGCTCCGGCTTCGGCCGCGAGCTCGGCCGCCTCGGCATGGAGGAGTTCGTCAACAAGAAGCTGATCCGCGTGGTCGGCTGACCCTCTCGGGGACCGGTCTGGACCGGCTCGGACGATTCTCGTCCGGGCCGGTCTTTGCCTTTCGGCGAACCCGCACGGGGATGGTCGCGCGGGAGTAGCGTCCGAAGCCGGTCGGCTCGGGCGGCGCTCCCTCCATGCAAGCCCCCAGAGCAGAGTCGAGGTTCCCCCATGCCTGCAGCACATCGTCGTGCCCGAAGGGCGCACGCCGCACCTCGGTCGCGTGGCCCGTGGCGCGCCACGGTCGCGCTCACCGCGTCCGCCGCGGTCTTCCTCACCGCCGCCCTGTCCTCGGCCTCCGCGGCCCCGACCGGCGACACCACCACGTCCACCGGCCAGGACTTCTCGATCGCGATCACCAGCCCTGCTGACGGCGCGTCCCTCCCGGTCGGCACGACCTCCGCGCCGGTCGCCGGCACGATCTCGATCGGCAACGTCCCGGTCACCGGCGAGGCTCACGTGGTCTTCGTCATCGACGAGTCGGGCAGCCTCGGCACCCAGAACTTCCAGACCGAGAAGAACGCCGCGATCGGCCTGTTCAACCAGATCCGGAACACCTCGGGCCTCAGCGTCAACACCAGCCTGATCTTCTTCTCGAGCAACGTCGAGACGGTCCTGGCCGACCAGCCGGCCGCCGACAACTTCGTCACCGCGGTGCAGAACCACCCGTACCCGGGCGGCAACACCTTCACCAAGGACGCGATGACGGCCGCACAGACCCAGCTGGCCGGCAAGAGCGGCATCGAGCAGGTCATCCTCATCACCGACGGTGCTCCGAACCCGGCCTCCACGCAGACGCCGACCCAGCAGCAGCGCACCGTGTTCGACGCCGAGGGAGCAGCGGTCTACGTCTACTCCGTCGGCTCCCAGGGCGTGTGCGCGCCGCTCCAGGTCATCGCGACCAAGTGCACGCTGGTGCCCACGTTCACGTCGCTTCCGGGCACCCTCACCGGTACGCCGCCGGCGGGCATCAAGGGCGTCGAGATCTCCGTCGACGGCGGTGCGGGCACGCCGGTCACCTCCGTCAACAGCCTGGGTCAGATCAGTGCCACCGCGAGTGGCCTGCAGCCCGGCGACGACACCATCGAGCTCCGCGGCACCGCCACGGACGGCACCCACGTCTCGGCCGACATCACGGTGCACGTCGCCGTACCGGACACGACGCCGCCGGACACCTCGATCGACACGGGCCCGTCGGCCACGGTGGGCAGCAGCAGCGCGTCCTTCACCTACAGCGGCACGCCCGGCGACACGGACCACTTCACCTGCACCCTGGACGGGTCAGCGCTCCCGTGCGCGAACGACGGGACGACCGTCACTGGGCTGGCCGACGGCAGCCACACGTTCACGGTCGCTGCCGTGGACGCCGCGGGCAACGTCGACCTGACCCCGGCCTCACGCGACTGGACCGTCGACACGACGGCCCCGGACACCTCCATCGACTCCGGTCCGTCGGCCACGGTGGGCAGCGGCAGCGCGTCCTTCACCTACAGCGGTACGCCGGCGAGCGACACCGACCACTTCACCTGCACCCTCGACGGCTCGACCGTGCCGTGCGGGAGCGGCGGGAAGTCGTTCAGCGGTCTCGGCGACGGCTCGCACACCTTCACGGTGGCGGCGGTCGACGCGGTCGGCAACGTCGACCCCACGCCCGCCTCACGCACCTGGACGGTGGACACGACCGCTCCCGACACCTCGATCGACTCGGGACCGTCGGGGACGGTGCCGAGCGGCAGGGCGTCGTTCACCTACAGCGGCACGCCGGCGAGCGACACCGACCACTTCACCTGCACCCTGGACGGGTCGCCGGTGACGTGCGCCAACACCGGCCGGACCGTGACCGGCCTGGCTGACGGCAGCCACACCTTCATGGTGGCCGCGGTCGACGCGGTGGGCAACGTCGACGGCACCCCGGCGTCGCGGACCTGGCGGGTCGACACCACGCCGCCGGACACCTCGATCGACTCGGGTCCGTCGGGCACCGTCGCGAGCAGCAGCGCGTCGTTCACCTACAGCGGTACGCCGGCCAGCGACACCGACCACTTCACCTGCACCCTGGACGGGTCACCGGTGACGTGCACCAACACCGGTCGGACCGTGACCGGCCTGGCTGACGGCAGCCACACCTTCACGGTGGCCGGGGTGGACGCGGTGGGCAACGTCGACGGCACGCCGGCGTCGCGGACCTGGCGAGTCGACACCACGCCGCCGGACACCTCGATCGACTCGGGTCCGTCGGGCACCGTCGCGAGCAGCAGCGCGTCGTTCACCTACAGCGGTACGCCGGCCAGCGACACCGCCCACATCACCTGCACCCTGGACGGGTCGCCGGTGACGTGCGCCGACACCGGTCGGACCGTGACCGGCCTGGCTGACGGCAGCCACACCTTCACGGTGGCCGCGGTCGACGCGGTCGGCAACGTCGACCCCAGCCCGGCCGGCCGGACCTGGACCGTCGACACCACGCCGCCGGACACCTCGATCGACTCGGGTCCGACGGGGACGGTGGCGACCGGGACCGCCGCGTTCACCTACAGCGGTACGCCGGCCATCGACACCGACCACTTCGTCTGCGCGCTGGACGGGATGGCCGCGATGTGCCCGAACACCGGTGTGACGCTCACGGGCCTCGGGGTGGGCAGCCACACGTTCACCGTCGCCGCGGTGGACGCGGTCGGGAACGTCGACCCGACGCCGGCCTCCCGCACCTGGGTGGTCGACGCCCCGCCGGTCGCGGCCCTGAGTGCCTCGCCGGGCACGGGCGAGACCGGTCAGACGGTCACGTTCAGCACGGCCGGCACGTCCGACCCGGACGGCGCCCCCGACCTGGCCTCGTGGACGTTGAGCTACGGGGACGGGGCCCCGGCGGCCTCGGGCACCGGTGCCCCGCCCGTCTCCGCGACGCACGCGTACGCCGCCGCGGGCAGCTACACGGCGAAGCTGACCGTCACCGACCGGACCGGTCTCTCCGGCTCGGCGACCGCCGCCGTGACCGTGAACCGGTCGGCGACGACGCTGGTCGCGGCGCCGGACATCGCCACGGTGAGCGTGAGCGGGCTGCTGTTCTCGACCGGCCTGTCGGCACTGGTGTCGGCGAACATCGCCCTCCACCCGGCCGCCACGCTGACCAGGACGCGCGACGGCAGCCCGGTCGTCGGCCGGACCGTCTCCTTCACCACGGCCGGCGGGGCGCCGATCTGCTCGGCCACCACCGACGCCACGGGCAAGGCGGCCTGCGGCGGGGTGCTGACGGTCATCCCGATCACCCTCGGCGGCAGCTACCAGGCGAAGTTCGCCGGCGACCCGGCGTACGCCCCGTCGACGGCGACCGGCTCGCTCGCCCTGGTGGTGATCAAGCTCAGCTGACCGAGCCGCAACAACGGCACGGCGCCGCCGACCGGACTCGGTCGGCGGCGCCGTCCGTTGCCGCAGAAACCGCCCTCCCGCCGCCCGGACTGTGCAACGATCGCCCTCGCCGTGCGCGGCTCTCTCGGGTGCATCTGGACGGACCGAACGGGGGAGTGGCACGTGCGACGGCTGGCTTGGCTCGCTCTCGCTGTCGCGGGTCTCGCGCTGCTGGCGGTCTGGCCGATCTCTGGCGACCTCCGGTCCTTCACCGTCCGGCCCGTGCCCGGGTTCGTTCCGCACATGGTCGACTGGCTGGTGCAGGTCGTCCACGCCCTGCGCATCGTCAGTCCCTACCTCGCCGCGGTCGGGCTCATCGCTCTCGGCACGTACGGCGTGCTGCCGGTCTGGTCGCGCCGAGCCGAGGCGCTCAACGACCTGGCCGCGGTGGAGTACTCCGGCGTCGAGCACGTCGCGCCCCAGCACCGAGGGCGGGTACGTCGTCTCGTCCGCCCGTTCCGCGCCTTCTTCGCCGGTACCTCGATCGCGGTGCTCGCCATCGTGCTGGTCGGTGCCACGTCAGGCATCGAGTCCGAGGTGACGAACGGACCGCTGCGGCCGATCGACGCGGCGCTCGCCGTGATGGGTGGCGAGCCGACGGCGCTGGTGCTGCAGTCCCCGGGCATCACGTTCATGGACGACTCGTCGCTGCCCTCGGTCGCGGTCGCCTCGTTGGTCGCCCGCGATCCCACGGCGTACGTGCCGTTCGGGAAGCACCTGTTCAACCTGGACGACCAGTCGGGTCTCGAGATCTCCGTCCCCGACACGGTCTACCAACGGATCTCCGGGGATGTGGTCGACGGGTGCGCCGACCCGTCGATCGTCCTGGACGACACCCTCGGGCTGCACCGCGGTGACTCCGTCATGGTCAACGACGTCCGCCTCCGGGTGGCGGGCGTCGAGCACGGGATCGCGCAGATGAACCGGTCGATCGGCATCCTCGCCGACACCACGGCACGGGCATGCGTCGAGGGCGCGACCTCCACGGCGTACTTCGGCGTGCTGGTGCGGGGCCCGGCCGGCGACCAGGTCAGGGCAGACCTCCGCGACGCCGGGCTGGCCGCCAGCGTGGTGAGCCCGGCGACCTTCAAGGAGGACAACCGGGACTTCTGGCGGGCGAACGCCACGCCGCTCCTGCTCCAGATCATCCTGTACCTGGCGTTGTTCGGTGCGATGGCGGCCGCTGGCGAGCGCGAGTCGAACCTGCAGCGCAACGTCCGCGAGATCGGCACCCTGCACGCCGGCGGCGTGGACATCCGGACGCTGCGCGCGGTCGAGCGCCGCCGCGTCCTGCGGACCACCTACCGGGCGGCCGTCCTGGCCTGCCCGCTCATGGTCCCGGTCGCCGCCGCCATGAACGCGAGCGAGCTGGGGGTCCGGATCGGCGTGGGTCTCACCGAGATGAGCGTCGGCGTCGCGCTGACGCTCGTCTCGATGCTCGTCGCGTCCCGGCGCGCCCTGTCGAAGTTCGCCCGGTCGCTGGACCTGTCGCTGGCCGTGAAGGGATGAGCATGATCCGGATCGAGGGAGTGTCGAAGGCCTACGGCACCACGCGGGTGCTCTCCGACGTCTCCGTGGACGTGGAGGAGAAGCGGCTCACGCTGATCACCGGTCCCTCGGGGTCGGGGAAGACGACGCTGCTGAACCTGGTCGCCGCCATCGACCGGCCGGACACCGGCTCGGTCCAGGTCGGTGACCACCGCGTGACCGACCTCCGGGGCCGCGACCGCTCGCGGTACCGCGCGGCCGTCGGTCTCGTCTTCCAGCGCTCGGGCCTGCTCGGCGGGCTCACCGCACGCCAGAACATCGAGGTCGGCCACCGGCTCAACCGCTCGCGCGTGGACGAGGGATGGCTCGCCGATCTCGCGGACCGCCTCGGAGTGGCGCACGTCCTCGACCAGCTCGCGGCCGGTCTGTCCGGCGGTCAGGCACAGCGCGTCGCTCTGCTGCGTGCCGTCGCCCACCGGCCGGAGCTCGTCCTCGCCGACGAGCCGACGGCCGCCGTCGACAGCGAGGCCAAGGGGGCGATCCACGACCTGCTGCGCTGGCTCGTCGACCGCCACGGCGTCACCGTCGTCGTGGTGTCGCACGACGAGATCTCGTCCACCTACGCCGACCGGGTCGTGCGACTGGTCGACGGGCGGCTGACGACTCCCGGTGCCCGCTGAGGGACGAGCGCCGCCGACCGGATCGGTCGACGGCGCCGTCCGTTCCTCAGGTGGTCAGCGGACCGTGAAGCTCGATGTCCCCTTCGAGGCCTTGAGCCGGCTCGACCCGGCGTACGTCGCGGTCACGGTGTACTTCCCCTTCGTCCGCACCCCCGTGAAGACCGCGACCGCCTTGCCGCTGCTGAGCGTCTTGGTGGTGGAGGCGATCTTCTTGGTGCCGCGCTTGAGCACGAAGGTCACCTTGCCGGTGGCCTTGACGATGCCGTGGCTCGACGTCACCGTGGCGGTGCTGGTGGCGGCGTGCTTGGCCCGGCTGAACGCAGTCCTGCCGGTCGTCCGCGAGCCGTCCGTCACCGAGGTGATGGTGCCGAGCGTCGTGCTCTGACCGGTGCTCGGCGTGCAGGGCACGTCGAACGGCGAGGTGCCGCTGCCGGTGACCAGGCTCATCACCACGTCCTGCGCACCCGCGGCGAGCGTGGTGCTGGAGCCGGGCATCCCGGCGGTGATCGGCGCGAGCGCGCCCGTGGCCTCCAGCGGGACGGCCGTCCCGGTCGCGCCCGCCGGCGTTGACGGGATGGTCAGGTCGACGACCTTCGCGACACCGTTGACGAGGGTCGTCGAGTGGATCACCCCGGACAGCGAGGTGACGCCGAGCAGGCTGCGCATGGTGTCGGCGAGCGAGGATGGCACGGTCATCACGGTGGTGACGTTCGGTGCGGTGCTGCTGCCCGTCGGCAGCGTGGTCGGGGCGTTGCTGCTGATGGTGGCCGAGAACGTCTGCATGCCGACGACCGGCACGTTGCAGTCGAAGCTCAGCGTCGCCGCCGAGGCCGGCGCCGCGACTCCGAGGACGACGGTCGAGCCGACAGCGACGGCGGTCGCTCCGGCGCTGGCGATGGTGCGAAGGCGCGCACGAGGACGCACGTTCATAGGGGTTCCCTCCCTGTTCGATTTTCCGAATCGGCGGCGCGGCCCCTCCCGGACCTCGCCGCCACCCGCACCTCATCACATCCCCACCGAACATTCCAGGGGTGTTTGTCGCCTCCAGGAGCTGTTCCGCGAGTTCGACAAACAGTGGTGTGGCCCGCCTGGCGGAGCAGTACTGTGCGCTCGCCAACGGCGGTGAGCATCGGGGGATCCGCCATGTCGTTCGCATGCGAAGGCTCCCTGCCCGATGACGCTCGCCGCAGCACCAGCTCGTGTCGGTGTGAGTACCCCGTACTTCACGTTGTCGCGGAACCGCCTGATCGAGAGCGTCGCCACGCTGCGGCGCGCGGTGCCCGGTGTGCAGGTCTACTACGCGGTGAAGGCGAACCCCGAGGAGCCGGTTCTCCTCACGCTCGCCGAGGCGGGCGCCTCGTTCGAGGTTGCCTCGATCCACGAGATCGCACTTCTCCTCGGCCTCGGCATCTCTCCGGACCAGCTCGCCTTCGGTACGGCGATCAAGCCTGCGCACCACGTCGACGAGGCGAGTGCTCGGGGCATCCGGATCTTCAGCGCCGACACGAAGGCGGAGATCGACAAGATCGCGAAGCACGCTCCGCGCGCCTCCGTCTACGTCCGCGTGCGGGTCGACGACTCCCGATCATCGTTCGCGTTCGGCGAGAAGTTCGGTGCGGAGGTCGGTGGCGCGTACGGCCTGGCCACGTACGCGCGGTCACGGGGGCTCGACTGCCGGGGCCTCAGCTTTCACGTCGGGTCCCAGTCCCTCAGGCCGACGGCCTGGGCCGCCGCCATCGATCTCGTGCGACCGGTCTACGAGAAGCTCGCCGCAGATGGCGAGCCCTTGTCGCACCTGAACATCGGCGGCGGGTTCCCGTGCCAGTACGAAGGCCCCGAGGTCCCGCGGATGGCGGACATCGGCGCTGAGATCCAGCGCGCGTTGGCGACACTGCCCCCGGTCCAGGTCGTCGCCGAACCAGGCCGATTCGTCGTGGCGCCCGCGGCGACGCTGACGGTCGGGGTCGTGGGACGGTCCGATCGAGGCGGGTCGCACTGGCTCTTCCTCGACGCCGGCTGTTACAACGGCCTCTTCGAGGCGATGGCGTACCAAGGACGCACCCAGTACCCGGTCCGTGCCATCGACGCGAGCGACTCAGCCGGGACGCTCCTGTTCAACCTCGCCGGCCCGACGGGCGACTCGGCCGACGTGATCGCGCGCGACGTCCGCCTCCCCGCCGACGTACGTGAGGGGTCGTGCCTGGAGTTCGCGAACGTCGGGGCGTACACGATGTCGCTCGCGGTGCCGTTCAACGGCTTCCCACGGCCCCACCTGGTGGTCGAGTGAGCGCCTACGCCGTCGCCGTCGGGGGCGGCCTGCTGGCCATGTTCGGGTGGGGTCTCGCGGACTTCTTCGCGAAGGTCAGCGTCGACGCCCTTGACGAGCTGACCGCCCTGGTGTCGGGTCACGTCGTTGCCACCCTCCTCCTGGTGGCGCTGGCCGCCGGGACCTGGGACCAGTACGACGGTGCGCGCATCGGCGGGCCGGCAGCCATGACTGGCCTGGCGCTGCTGGGGATCCTCCAGGGCGTCATCTACCTGCTGCTGTACAAGGGATTCGGAGAGGGCGATGTCTCTCGGCTCAGTCCTGTCTTCGCCTCCTTCTCCGGGATCGTGGCGCTGACGGCGATCGCCTTCCTCGGGGACCGCGCGGACCTGTGGCGCTCGTTCGCGCTGGTCGGTGTGTTCGGCGGGGTGATCCTGCTGAGTGCCACCGACGGCGTGCCCGTCCTGCGCGGCATCGGGCGGGTCAAGGGGTTCCGGCCGGTGGGGCTCGCCACCTTGCTCGCGGCCGGCTGGACGGTCGGCTGGTCCGAGATCGTGAGGGACCGCGACCCGATCGCGTGCGCCGCCTTCATGTACGGGTGCATGACGGTCCTCTTCGTCGTGTTCGTGGTTGCCAGGAAGGCACCGCTGCGCGTGGGCCTGCGAGCGATCCCGGCCCTGGCGGGCATCGGGATGGGTGAGGCGGCGGCGTACGCCGGGATCTCGTGGGGCTACGAGGCCGGCTCCCACACCAGCGTCGTCGCACTTCTGAGTGGCGCGTTCTCCCTGCCGACGATGCTTCTGGCAGCAGTCTTCCTGCACGAGCGCCTCGGACGCCTGGCGATCGCCGGCGGCGCACTCGTCGTGATCGGCACCTCTGCTCTCGCCATGTTCTGACCGACTCGGACGTCCGGCGCACCTCATCCACAGATTCGGTCGAGAGCCCTCGCCATTGCGCGGTTCTTCGCTTACGGTCAGGGGGCCATCCACTCATCTCGGGAGTCCTCGTGGCCGTGCAGCAGCAACCCGTCGTACCGGCGACCGCCGACGTCGTCGGCGCGCTCGACGAGGCCCTCCGCGGAGCGGTACGACGGGACGGGCTGGACCCGCAGCACGAGGTCGGTGCCGTCCGGGCGCTCGCCCGCAGCCTGGTCCGCGCCCATGACGACCGCAGCCTGACGGGCGCCGTCGCGCCGGTCGCCGATCCCGAGGGTCTCGTCGCCGAGCTGGTCGCGCGGGTCGCGGGCTTCGGGCCGCTGCAGCCCTTCCTCGACGACCCGACGGTCGAGGAGCTGTGGATCAACTCCCCGGACCGCGTCTTCATCGCACGCAACGGCCGGCACGAGCTGACCAACCTGATCCTCACCGAGGCCCAGGTGACCGAGCTGGTCGAGCGGATGCTCAAGACCACCGGCCGCCGGATCGACCTGAGCCGCCCGTTCGTCGACGCGATGCTGCCCCAGGGCCACCGCCTCCACGTGGTGCTCAAGGGGATCAGCCGCGGCTTCTCCGCGGTGAACATCCGCAAGTTCGTCGTCCGCGCCTCCCGGCTGAGCGAGCTCGTCGAGCTCGGCAGCCTCACCCCGCAGGCCGCGTACTTCCTGGAGGCGTCGGTCCGCGCCGGTCTGAACATCCTGGTCACGGGCGGAACCCAGGCCGGCAAGACGACCATGCTCAACTGCCTCGCGGCCGCGATCCCCGGCGGGGAGCGGGTCATCACCGCCGAGGAGGTCTTCGAGATCCGCTTCCACCACCCGAAGTTTCTTGGCTCGCTATCCACCGGCGCGGCGTGAGGCCGTTCGGAGCGGTCTCGTGAATGTGGCCGTTTGCGGGCGAGACGACTGCTTGGTCCCTAGGTTTGCGCTGTGAATCGTCGTCTCGTCACCGGTCTCTGCGTCGTTCCGTTCGGACTGCCGCTGCTCACAGGTTGCGGCGGAACCTCTGGCGCTTCGGTAGACCAGCCGTCGCTCGCGACCATTGCGACGACTTCAGCATCGTCGTCACCGACGCCGTCGGCCACTCACGTCCCTGCATCGCATACCGCCAAGCCGAAGCCCAAGCCGTCGCCGACAGGTCCGATCAACGCCGCGCCCTACGGAGCGATCGACCGTCAAGCATTCATGCGGTTCGTCTCGATCATTCGGAACGCAGCATCTGGCGCTCCAAACAGTTTCCCGCCTGAGGACACGACGTTCGACAGCCTCGTCGGCACGGCGGGTTTCATCTGCAACTGGGTATCGAACGGCGGTAGCCCAGAGGGCATGTTGAACAGTTCCGGATACGACCTGTACGCATCGCACATGTACGTCGCCGCCGCGAAGGCCAGCCACATCTGTAGTTGATTCGGAACCTGGAGACAGCGCGGTGGCGTCGCAAGCGGAGGTTGGCTAGCCGCCAGCGTTACGGAGTTCTTCTTCGCTGTAACCGAACATGTAGTCCTCGTCCATGCCCTTCGAGCGCCAGATGTCCGCCGCGTCGTACACGCTGAGCGTCTCGTCGTCAGAGTCGTCGTCATCAGAGAACATCGAGGCGAGCGGCTCGCCATCGCCGTTGTGGTCCTCGCCGATCGTGCAACGGCAGACAACGTCGCTCATCTCGTAGTCGTCAACGTTCGTGCCGTCGCCGCGAACGAGCGTCGCTGTGGTCTTGTAGTGGCTGGGTCCGGTGGGCATCAGAACCTCCTTGGCGTCTGGGGCGTGGCCTCGCCAGCATCACATGAACGGCGCGATTCTGTACGCGAACTCGATCCAGTTCGAGGGCGTCCCAACACGGCGTCTGACTCGACGCCTCTGTTTGCAACGGCGCTTCGGCGGATTGCTCGTTCTGCCAGTGAGGTTCGCGGTCGGATCTTGCAGTTTGGAGCCGATCGGGCAGATCGTCACTGTGTAGAACGCGACGATTCGCCACAACATCGGATGTTGGAACGCGGATCCCGGGTTCTGCACTCGATGTTGAGCGCCGAAGTGGGCGTACAGCAGATTCGGTGACACATCCGGTGACAGGTGCACGCGCATGTGTCACCGGGTGTTTCCGCAGGTCAGGGGCGGTTTTGGCCTGTTTCGGTGACACCAGTGACACATAGGGTGCATTGCAGCGCCAACACCCCCCGGTGCTCACCTCCTACCCCCATCCCCCTCCTGATGTTCTGGTCATAAGTCAGTTTCATGTGTCACTGGTGTCACCGGCGGGGCGTTTCCGCAGGTCAGAGGAGGTTTTCGCCGGTGACACATGCCCCTTGGATGTGTCACCGGACCTGTCACTGGTGTCACCGGACCTGTCACCGGGCTTATGCGCACTGCGGCGGAGGGGCGGGACGGGCGCGCTGGTGTGCCGAGATCGTCGCGCTCATGCTCATGTACGGGCTCGTTCGTGCTGGTTCACCTGGGCCCTCTCCCCGAACGCCAACGCCGAAGACCTTCCGCGTGCGCGGAAACCCGCTACAACACTGGCGATTCTCGCCGAGAACGCCCGTCACAACATCGCCGGAACGCCTCGGCCGGGCGAGTTTCTGAGCGCCGAGATTCTCGCCAGATTCGTCCCTCTGAGGTACTCCCCAACGGGACTTTTCAGCGACCCCCAAACGTTGTCCCAGTAGGCCCCAATCGGGGTCTTTGGGACAGGTGTCCCGGAACGAGAGGGCAGAGTTTTGGGAACGAGCAAAGGGCAGGTGGTCGGCTACGTCAGGGTGTCGTCGGTCGGCCAGAACCCCGAGCGCCAATACGAGGCGATCGGCGAAGCAGACCGCGTCTTTGAAGACCGCGTGTCCGGCAGGAGCCGCGAGGAGCGGGCCGAGTTGCGCCGCATGATCGAGTACGTCCGCGACGGCGACCATCTGCGGGTGGCGAGCATGGACCGACTGGCTCGCAGCCTGCCCGACCTACTCGACCTCGTGCGCGAGTTGACCGGCAACGGCGTGGAGGTCGAGTTCGTGAAGGAGGCGCTCACCTTCCGCCCAGGTGCAGCGGACGCGTACGCCAACTTCCAGATGCACGTGCTCGGCGCAGTCGCCGAGTTGGAGCGCACGCTGATCGCCGAGCGGCGGGCCGAGGGCATCGCGCTGGCGAAGGCCAAGGGCAAGTACCGGGGCCGGAAGCCTGCGCTCACGCCGGAGAAGATTGAAGCCGCGCGGCGTCGCATCGAGGCGGGTGAACCCACGGCCCAAGTCGCACGCGATCTCGGCGTCGGGCGGTCGTCGCTGTACCGCGCCCTCAACGGCGAGGGCACGTACGCCGATCCCGCTGCGTGACGCGTCGTGCGGCCAGCCGATGGGTCACCCAATCCGTCGGATCCCGGTGGCAGGCTGCGGCCATGACCAGCACTCCTTGGAGCCGCGCACCCCACGCTGACGCCGTCATTGAGGCCGCGACGGCTATGGCCCTGTTCGCCGCAACCAGCCCAGGACTCGACGCGAGGCCGACCGCTCGTCGCGAGTTGCTTCGGCTCTACGTGCTGTCGCTGGTTACCCAGGGCACCCTGCCGAAGCAGGGTGCGACACGCTTCGTCAGCGTCGGCGCTCAGAAGGCCGCCGCCGGGGTCCCGGTTGAGCACGAGCACGTCTTCACCCGAGCCCATCTCGCCACGCTCATCGAGGCCAACCCCAACCAGCGGGCGATCCGCTGGATCATGGAGAACCTTGCCGTCGCCGCCACCGTGACCAAGGCAGAGCACGAACTTCTCAGTCGCGTCCCTAAGCACCTGACTGGTTGGGACCGGTACGCCGAAGCGGGGGTCGAGGTCATCGACCTCACGACGGGCGAGAGCGTCACCAGCAACCCGGAACTGCCCGACTGGCTCATCCGTGAAGGTGACGGGCGCACGGCGGTCCGGCTCCCGAGCGACGCGCTCGGCCGTCTGCTCCGGCACGAGGGGTTCGGGGCTCTCACGGATCCGGAGGTGGTTGACATCGAGGGGGCCAAGGACTGGCCGTTGCGCCGCGCCGAAGCCTTCGATGTGATCGAAGCCGTCTCCCACTACGCGGGGCAGGGCTTCCCCTCCCGCGAAGCCGCAGAGGACGCCCTGTTCGCCAACGCCGGAGGCTTTGGGATCCGCCAGTGGCTCCGAGACCTGGTCCTAGACATGCTCCAGTGACGCTGGTTCCTGCGTCGCGAGCGTGCAGTTGCTCAGGCGAACAGGTCGGCGGCGCTGACTCCGAGCGCGTCGGCGAGGAGCCACACCTTGCTCAGGCCGATCTCTCGGCGGCCTTGCTCCACGAAGCCGACGACGGTGCGGTGAAGCCCTGCGGCATGCGCCAGATCCTCTTGGCTGACGCCCTTCTGGGCGCGTAGTTCGCGGACTCGGTCCCCGAAGGCGCGGAGGTGGGCGGCGGCGTCTTCCTTGCGCCTCAGAGCCTCCGCGTCGTCCACGCGATCGACCGTAGAAACGCGCTGCGGATTGATCGACTGCGAATCCGCAGCACATGGTCGTATGCTCGAACACGCGGATCGGGCCGCTTCTCCGTTGGCATCAGTTCTTGGGGGATTAAGGCATGAGAACCGCTCGCACTAGCGGCATCGCCCGCGTCATCGCCGTCTTCGGTGTCTTGGTGGCTGGCCTCGCGGTGGCTCCACCCGCCGCGCACGGGTCGGTCTCGCCTAACCCCACGATGTCATTCCCCGATGACCGCAATGACCCGGCGTGCCCCGAGTGCGGCGACGCCGAGTTGTCGGCCGGTTCGACGACCACCGTCGTCTTCGACTTCACCAACTCGCCCCACGGGATCTACCACATGTGGGTCAAGTGCCCAGACATGGAATGGCCTGGATCCGTTGACACCACGACGACCTACGACGGCACGAACGCTGTGCAGTCGTTCCAGGTCACGTTGCCCGACGCGCCTCAGGAGAACTGTGACGCCACTGTCGATTGGGACGCCAACAACCCTGACCCTTGGCCGTGGAACGACGGAATGAGCGGATGGACGGACTACTTCCAAGTCGTCGGACCGTTGGGATTCTCCTCCGTCGCGGTTACCAACCCGACCTTCTACCCGGTCGTGCATGACGGGTACAAGGACACGACGGCCCTTCACGTGATCCAATCGCGGTTCATGGCGAGTGCCAGTCTCGACGTTTACAACGCCGCAACGGGCAGCCGCGTCCGGCACGAGGCTTGGTCGAACGTCCACAACTTCGGGGTCTACACCGGGGGTTGGTCGTTCTCAGCGAAGTGGAACGGACACCGCAACGACGGGGCTCTTGCCGCGCCTGGCAAGTACCGGCTCGTGCTCAAGGGCACAGATCAGGACGGTCACACGGCCACGGCAACCGGTGCAACGACGCTGGCAACCGGCTACTTCTGGCTTCACGGTCACCATGGCCTCAGTGGCAACGAAGGCCGCTTCTCCACCCGTGGCAACTGCGCGATCACACGAGACAACTACGACGCCACCGCGACGCTCGACTGCTGGGGTGGTCGGTACGCCAAGAACGCATTCGTGATCGGCATCCCGGCTGGCTCGACGGTCACTTCATGGAGGATCTACACGGGCCAGTCATCTGACGACATCTGCTGCCGTGGACGTATCACGAAGTCGTTTACGCGGCTCAGCGCAACGAAGTTCCTGCTCGTGCACAAGGTGACGGGCTGGCGGGCCTCAGTGACGCGAGGTGCAACGGTCTACTTCAAGCGTCGCGTGCATCGCTGAGCAGGGGCAGGCTCGCGACGCCCCGTAGCGGGCCGCTGAGCAGGGGCAGGCTCGCGACGCCCCGTAGCGGGCCGCTGAGCAGGGGCAGGCTCGCGACGCCCCGTAGCGGGCCGCTGGGCAGGTGCTGCTCCCGCTGGCACTGCACGAGCATGCGGCGCAGTCTGCGGGCCTGCTGGACGGCCTGCACGTCATCGTGGAGCCCATCGCCGAGCAGCCGGTACTTCGAGCCGTCGATCATCTTCACGGCCAGGACCGGCGGCAGGCCTGCCTTGCGGGCCTTCTCGGCGCAGTCCGGGCACAGCGGGCTGAGATCGAGCGCCACGGGCCGGACGGCCACGACATGGCGCAAGTTGATCCAGCCGTTTCCGACTGTGAAGTCCTCCCCGAGGTGGTGCACTTCCGCAAACTCCGGCTGGTGATAGTCGCCTATCATTAATGCATCCTCTCTTGCGTGTGGATACGGGTGGGAAGCCCCGGAGCGAGCGCCAGTCTGCTCCGGGGTTTCTCTATGTCAGGGACACGGTCGGTTTTGCCGTTGCAGAAGTCGAGATCTGTTCGTGCCAGGCCGTTTGTAGAACTCGCGCTTTCGTGCGGAAGCTTGTATTCCGAGAAACTGGAGAAGATCCGCGAAGGCGGCGGTTTAAGCACCTCGACCATCGGGTTCGTGTACCTTCCGGAACTCACCTTCGTGACGCAGGACGCGACTTTGAGGCCGGGATTCTCGGCATCGGCCAGCCAACTCGTCAGATGGGCCTTGCCGCACGCCGGGCAGGTGTAGGACACGAGCCGCTGCCCGCTCGGGGCACTTCTGTGGGGGTCCGGGTAGGCGAAGTCCGCCACCACGACCGGGATCTCGGGCCGGACGGTCCGAGCGGGCTTCGGCGTCGGCCGCTCGGCGCGGAGCACCTGGTTGTAATGCCTCGGGCAGAGACCGCGAGCAGTCGTGGGCCGATCGCAGTCGGGCTCGGAGCACTCGACGGGCTGCATCTTGGGCCTGCCCATGTCACGCACCGCCTTCGGGGAGGCCGCCAGGGCTCGCCAGCGGGCCAGAATCAGCCTCAGGGGCCTCGATCCGGCGCGAGATGTACTCGGGCACTCCTCCGTCGCGATCGAGCCCGCAGAGCCGGTAGAACACGGCCGCTCCG
Organism: Nocardioides maradonensis; assembly: GCF_054777115.1. Lineage (NCBI taxonomy): Bacteria > Bacillati > Actinomycetota > Actinomycetes > Propionibacteriales > Nocardioidaceae > Nocardioides > Nocardioides maradonensis. Next base: position 92,939 of record NZ_BAAHAZ010000016.1, read on the forward strand.
GCCTCGCCGTATGCCGGGAGCCGGTGCGCCCAGGTGACCGAGAGGGTCTTGGCGAGATCAGCCAGAGCATCGAGGGCCGCGCGCTTCTCGTTCGGCGTGCGGTCCGAGTGGAGGACGTCGAACAGCGACGCCTCGACGTGGGCGGCCACGTCGAGCGCACTGATGATCGGCCGGATGAAGTCGTCGGTTGAGCCCTTGATGCGGTGCGTGGCTGCCACGATCACGCACCTGCCCGAGGAGAGACCCACCCACGGTTGGCCCAGGCCGTCAGGTCGGCGGGCCGGATCAGGATGCGGCCGTGCCACCCGCCGGGCTGCCACGCGGCCAGGTCACCTCTCCTGACGGCCGCCCTGATGGTCTTCTCGCTCACCCCGGTGCGTACCGCTGCTGCTGCGGGGGTGAGGTAGTCCGGCTGCCTCGTCATGTTGCTCACTGCCCTTTGCTGGTATTGCTGCCTTTCCTCCTATTCTCCTCTCTTTCGCGCGGCACTTTCGTCGCGCGGAACATCGGAAGGTACCGGCGTCGGCGGGGCGGCGGGGGCCTTCTCCCTTAGTTAGCGGTATTGCCCCACTGATAAACTCGGAGGTGCCGTAGCGGCATCCTGAGGTAGCGAGCCCATCCCGCGTGTAAACGGCAATCCGCCGCACGCATAAGACGAGATGAGGCACACAAGATGGTTTACGAAGTTGATAGCCGGATCGCCGAAGCCGACCGGATTCTGGCCCAGTTTGAGAGGGCCAATGTGCCGACGAACATCGCAGCCGAGATGCTTCCGGCGCTCCTGTCGCCGAGCGAGTCGGTCCGGGCCGAAGCCGGACGCTGGCTCACCCAGCACGCGTCGGTCGGCCTGGGCGTCGCCGACACTGAGCAGGATGCCCGCGAACTCCGCCAGATCCAGTTGGCAGCGCGGCAGCACGTCCAGTCGGTCAAGGCCAGCAACCCGGCGGCAGTGCCCTCGGTGCCTGGCCTGGAGGCCCGCTTCCACGCCAGCGACGAGGCACTCAACGCCCGCGCCGACGAGGCCATGCGTAGCCCCGGAACTCCTGGCGATTCAGCCGGGAACGCCGCCCGTCTGGCAGCGGCCGAGGCCGACGTCGATGCCGCCGAGGCGGCCGACCAGTGGCTCTGGGGGCGGTGACCATGGGACGCACGATCGACACTCCGACCATGTACGGAGGCTGGGAGCCCGCCAGCCCCACGGTGGACCTGTCCAACGGCGCCGACGCCCCGGACGCCTACAGCGGCATCGACCTGTCGAATCCGGTGACCGGCGACGTCATCGAGTTGTCGAACGAGCAGGCGAGCGCCGTCGCGAACTACGTCATGGACCTGGCCGCTCGGGCCGAGGCGATTGCCGACGAGTTCCACCGGCGCTTCGACCAGTTGGGCGGTCGGCTGTGAGCGGCAGTGCCTACCTTGGCGACCGGCCCGGCTACTCGGAGTACCTCGCCGAGCAGGCAGCCCTCGCACGTGTCGAGTCGAGCCGGATCCAGCACCCGGCCGGTTCGGACCGCCCCCTCCGCCACGTGGTCTTCGAGGACGGACCCGTGGAGATCTCCCGCACCGCGAGGGGTGTCACGCTCCAGATGAGCGACGGCAGTACCAAGCGGCTTCACGACGGGGTCTTGGTGACCTACAGCGACGGCTCACGCACCTACCTCCACCAGCAGCCGGTGTTCGACCGGGGGACCGAGCGCACCGAACTCCAGTGGGTGGCCGTGCCGCTGCCGCCGGTCGAGCCCATCGAGTGACCTCGGAGGTCGCGAATGCTGAGCGCGACCTCCGACGCGGCCGGGTTCGGCCTTCTCGCCCGGCCGCCAAGAGGCCCGGTCCTGAGCAGTCAGGGCCGGGCTTCGTTGCCTTCCAGATCGCGCAGCAGGGCCTCGGCTCGGCGCTGGGCCTCCTGTATCGCCTTGAGCCCGTGAATCCCGCCAGCGGGTCGAGCACGCACACGCTCGGCGAACACGACCTCGAAGATCGTTTCGGTCCACTGCGCCCGGTGCTCGCTCACGCCTCCAGTGTGCGTGTAAACGCAGGGCGCGGAGCGGGACTTTTCAGGCCATGGACCGTGTTGACACCCGGATGAAGGGCCTCAACCCGTGGCCCCGCTGAGAGAGGACCAACGATGGTCGAAGCCTTCCGCACCAACGGCTCGTCGCCCCCGCGTCGAGCAAGCCTTACCCGCCGTCACTTCCAGCGCATCGCTGACGGCATCCAGTACGTCGCGCACGACCCCTCGGCCGACCCGGCCACGGTCGCCAAGGTGGCCCACGAGGTCGCCAACGCCTGCTCTGTCTTCAACCCCGCGTTCGATCGCAGGAAGTTCCTAGCGGCTTGCGGCGTGGACGGGGGCGTGTCGGCATGAAGACGCTCGGACATTTCGCCGAGACCTTCGTCTGCGTCTTCCTCGCGTTGGTCCTGGTGGTCCACGCCCACAAGTTCGCAGTGGTCGTGGCGGTCCTCGGAACGCTCGTCGTCTTCGGCATCGCCGCCGTGGACCTCTACGGGCGGCTGGGCCGCCGGTCAGGTGGTGCCCGGTGATCGCCGTGATCCTGACGCCCGATGGCGGGGTCGAGCGTCGCGAGATCTCGGCTGATCTCGCGACGCTCCAGTCGCTCGTGGGTGGCCTCATCGAGCACGTGCCGGTGAGCCTCGACGCGCACCTCTGGTGTAACGAAGAAGGTCGGCTCCTCCGACTGCCGATCAACAAGGAAGCCTCGATCCTGGCCGGTCGCCTGATCGTCGGTCCGGCCGTGCTGGTCGGGGTGGACGAGGACGGCGAGGACACCGACCTTCCGGCCGAATGGCTGAGGTGAGCCGATGACCACCGACCTGCTGACCAATGTGATCGCCTACGAGGCAGGGCAACTGGACGACGCCGAGACCGTCGAGTTCTTCGGCGACCTCGTGCAGTCCGGCCTTGTCTGGCAACTCCAAGGCCACTACGGCCGCACGGCGATGCGGCTCATCGCCGAGGGACTGCTCAGCCCGGAGGGCGAGGTGCTCGCCACCATCTAACGGCACGCCACGGCCCGGCTCCCGCATTGGATGGGGGGAGCCGGGCCTTCGGCTATCCGTAGGCCGATCCGATCTTCGGCGCAGTGATGATCGGTCTCAGGTTCTCTGCGGGCGAACCAGTCCAGGTGAGCGGCACCGCCGGGTTCGACGTAGATGACCAACGCCTGCCAACCGTCCGGCGTCTGCTTCCATTCGAGAACGAGCCCGGCGTATTCGGTCGGCATGAAGGGCCGCTTCGCCCTCACGTGCCGCGTCCTCGCCACCAGCGCATTCTATCGAACAAGCGTTCGAGAATGGCCTAGGCGTCGAACAGGTCGGAGATCCAGTCGTCCTCGAAGCCCCGGTAACGCACGACGTTCGATTCGCGCACGTTCGACGCTGCGATGGGGAGGACGTCACCGTAGATCTCGCCGCCGCCCGGAACCGTGTCGATGACGGGTCTCCGGCGGGGCCGTGCCTTGCGCTTCGGCCGATACTGGAGCAGTGAGCCGGGCTTGGTCTGAGGCTGCTCGAACGACTCGGCGGCCCGCCGCCGGTTCGCAGCGCGGAACTCGGCCTCCAGTTGTTCGGCGGTGAGTTCCGGTGCTTCGGCGGGGTCGTGGTCTGCCTTCTTGGTGCTCACAACTCCACCACCTTGTCGAGCGATCCGGCGGGCATCAACGCCTCCAGGAGAGCCTTGTCCGCCACTGTGAGCCGCCGCCCGATCATGGCCTCGGCGACGTCGTGGACCGCCTCCCGCACGGTCGTCTGGTTGTCGTTCTTCATCACAAGGTGCTCCAATCGAAGGCAGTGTCGTAGCCGTATGAGCCGGGGCCTTCATCGTCATAGCCCGGGAAGTCGTGGTCTGTCTCGGTGGCTGTCTGCTCGGCCCGGCTTGCCTTCCAAGCCGCAGTCCGTTCGGCGCGAGCCCGAGCGTTGTCGGCCGCGATCTGCTGCTTCTCCTCGGCCTCGGCGGCACGGTGGGCGAGTAACTGGGCGACGGCCGTGTTCTTGCCGTCTCCGCGCCGCCGGTCGGCCTGCCTAGCCCGCCGCATCTCCCAGCGGTCGTTGGACTTACGCCAGCGCCGGAGATGCTCGCGCTTGATGTATCCAGGGTCGGTGGACCACAAGAGGTAGGCGTTGAGCCGCTCCCGTGCCTGTTCCCTGGCACGCACGGTGTTGCCGGAGTGCTTGATACAGCGGAATCCAAAGGGGGGTGCGTAGTTCTTGCACGGCTCGCCGGTCTGACGGCACTTCGCTCCGCACACCTTGGGCTCCGCGTACCGTGACACGTCCTCGTTGTTCACCATCGTTCTCACCTCCCCAGGCTCAGTCCGACGAATCCGCGAACCCGACCGGACTTGCGGGTGGCGCAGTGGATGACGGAGTCGGGGTACGCCGCGTTCAGGTCACGTGCGAAGACCGCAGACGAAGTCACGTAGTGGCCGTGGCGGGTAGCCCAGAGCGCGTACTCCTTGTAGAGGTCTTCGGTCGGCACGAACTTCGTCGGGTCGAGAACGCACATCTCGTCCACGAACGCGGTGGTCGGGTTGCCGATCTCCCGCATCTCCCTCTGCATCTCCCGGCCGGACTCCGTTTCGGTGAACTTCCCATTCCGGGTGAGCCGCCTCAGCCCCTCCAATGCCCACTTGACGATGCCGGGGATCTCCGCGAGCACCCGTGTCTGGAGCCCCAGATCCTCACGGTTCAGGTACGACTCGCCCATCTTGAGGAACAGGAAGCGGCTCGACAGAGCCTCGCTGGCTTCGATCAGGGCGGGCACCTCGTTCGTGCCGAGCATCAGCCTCGCGCCGCAGCGGACGCTGACCGGATCCTTGTGCTTCCTGTCGATCGTGATGGAGTCCTGACCGATCAACGAGAGGAGACGGCGCACCGTCGCCTTGTCGGTCCTCATCTCGAACCGGGCGTCACCGACTGTTGCGAGCCCCTTGCCGATGACCGGCTGGAGCCCGAAGTTCGTGCCGAACGCTCCAAGGTCGAGACCAACCGAACCGTCACCCATCATCGCCTCGGCGACCATGAGGATCGTGCCCTTCCCGGACCGGGGAGGTCCGACCATCATCAGCGCCTTCTGCTGCTTCGTGTCGCCGGACAACAGGTAGCCGAACCACTCCTGGAGCAGCAGGCGCTCGTCGGTGCCGTCCGTGTAGCCGATCGAGTCAAGGAACTTGAACCATTCCACCGGATCATCGGCGTCGGGGTCGTAGTCGTCGGGCACGACCCATCTGACGTCCATCGAAGGATCGAGCGGCCGGAGCGTCCCCGTGGTCACGTCCAGCCAGCCGTTACGGAACGGGACACCGCCGCTCGGCCGAATCAACTCTCCGGCGGCACCGTGGTGGGAGACGAGCGTCTTGTCCACCAGAGCGCCGTACACCTCGGCCTTGAACCGGCGGGTGGGCTTGATCGGCACGACCTCGCCGTCAGCGTTCACGCACGTTGCGCCCAGCACATCCTCAACAAGCCGAGCACCCATCTCGACCTGGGTGAGCGGCCGGTAGTGCTCCGCACCATCATCGCCGCCCTCCCACAGCCAGAACCCCACATCGGCGTACCGCAGCGTGAGGGTGCCGTTGCGCTTGTAGTGGCGGTCGAGGTACTCGTCCACGAACGGGTAGGGCTCGCTGAGTCCGTTGACGAGGTAGGGGGTGTCCGCCTCAGCCCGTGAGTCGGCCCATGCGGCCCCGGAGGCGCTGACGAGGGTCTTCCCGGCTACGGCGATCGACTTCGGGGGCTCGGCGGCTGACCGTGCATCGAGCCCAGCCGCCTGCTGCCTCCGGGTCTTCGGAGCCGGAGCCAGCCCCGAGTAGGCGACGAGGTCGGCATCGGTCAGCGGCCGGATGTGCCTGGCCTGCTTGCGCTGGAGGACGTCGTAGGCGTCGTCCTTCGGGCTGAGCATCTCCACAGGCACGCCCCACACGGCCCCGTCCACACCAGCGGCCTTGAGGTCGGCGATGAGGGCGCGGGCACGATTGACTCCGGCCTCGTCGGCGTCGGGCCACACCCGGACCTCGAACCGGTCGAAGCCGTAGCGGGTCACCCAGCCTTCGGTGAGAGGCGCGCTGGCTCCACCCTGGAACGTGGTGGCCTGCTTGCCACGCTTGAGCAGGGCATGAACCGCCTTCTCGCCCTCCACCAACCACAGCACCGGGTCATCAGACTCTGCCCACTCGGCGAACCGCTCGTAGAGGTAGGGCGTGCGCTCGGTGTCGGGGGTGAAGCCGGTCATCCAGCCCGTGCCCCGGACGTACCGCTTGACGAAGAAGGACTTGTTGGGCTGGAGGTCGCCGTTCTCGTCAGCCTCGTCCCACTGCACCCGGTATGCCCGGAAGTTCGGCTTGCCGTCCGCGAACTTGTACGGGTAGGTGATCCGCTCGACGTTTACACGCTCGGATCCATCCCCCTTCATACGGTGTGAACCGGACAGCGCGGCACGCTCGCCCCACGTCACGTCCTCGGCGTCGGTCACCCGGGCGCCGCCTCGAAGGTTGATGCCGAGGGCGGTCTCCACCTCGTGGAGCCAGTCGAGACGGCCGTAGTCGGCGTCGCCGGAGTAGACCTGCTCGCAGACCTTGCAGTTGGGGATCGGAAGTCCGTTGTGGCCGACCGTCACGTCGAGGCTGGGCCTCTCGTCCTCGTGGCCGGGGTAGGGGCACTGGAACCGGCCGCCCTCGCTGGTTGATCCGGCGTACGCCATGCCCGCCTTCTCCATGGCGTCGAAGAACGCCGCGAAGGTAGTGCCCTCGGGCGCTGTCGGATAGCCGGGCGCGGCCTCGGTCGGATTGGTAGGAGTCTTCTGCTTCGGCATCGAAGTGCCTCTCGTCTAGGTCTGGCTTGGTTGCGTGTGTTGTGGGTGGTCGAGGTGGCGACCTCCGGCGCGCCCAGCCGGAGACCGTCCGCCTCATCACGGCGGCGGAGGAAGTACGGCCGCAGCACGATCGGAGAAGAACTTGCCCAGTGCCCGGCGCACGCGGGGGTCATCGACCTTGCGACCCAGCGCGGGAACGAGGTCCATGACGATCTCGTACACGTACTGAGCGGACCGCTCCTTGATCGCGAGGTCGGCCTCCTTGAAGGCGTTCTTGCTCATCAAGGTGGTGATCTCCAGGAGGTGTCTGCGCTCCCGCTGGAGGAGGTCTACGAGGACCGGGCTGCGGGCCTCGAAGATCACGTTGGTTCCGGTCCACTCTGTGGCTCCGACCTGCTCCTCCTTGGTCTTGGACCAGACAAGCCCCTCGGCGTCAGTGGTCTCAGTCAGCAAGTTCTCCAGGAATCTGACCCTGGCGACGGCGCGGCGGTACTCGTTGTAGAGCCCGGTCGCCGGGTTCGCCTCAGGGTCAGTCAGAGGGATCGGTTCGATCATCGCGTCGAGAGCCCGAGCGGCCCGGTCGATCTCGGCCTTCCGCCGTGTCTGGGGTGCCGTGCCGCCATGGATCTCGCAGACCGTCGTCCCGTTGACGGCTTCGCGTTTACACGGCTTCCGGGTCTTGTGGGTGAGGGCGGTGCAGGTGCTCACTGTTCCGCCTCCGCCACCACCTGCTGGTACGCCGCCTCGAAGACGGTGTCCCACTGGCGAAGTGCCGCGAACTCCTCAGCCCACTCGGGGTGCGCTGCCTCGAACTCCTCGCGCTCGCGCTGGATCTTCCGGACCGTCCGGAGCATCATCTCGGCGCGTTCGGCGTCGAGTGCGGCACGAACTTCCTCGATGGGCATCTCCAGATGGGCCGTCTGGCCGGTCGTGAACACGACGCGAGTCCGGCGGCGTCCGTCGGCCGAGGTGTAGCCGGTCAGGCTGCGCACGTCAGTAGGGCCAAAGAACGCACGCCGGACCGGCCGGAGCAGCCGGTTGCTGGCGAGGGGCGCGAACATCACTCCACCTCCTCAGCATCTGCGGCGTCGATGACGGCCTGCGCGGCGGCCTGCTCTGCCGCTGCCTTGCGTGCCGCCCGGAGGGTGTCAGCGATGGTGAACGGGTCGAGGGCGTCGAGCACCGCCAGCCCGCCGTTGGGGTCAGCAAGCCAGTTCAACTTCTTCTGGCGCTGGTCCCGGAGTGCGGTGTCCGCCGCAGCCTGACGGTCGCGGCTGGCCTGAAGGGCCTTGAGTTCCTCGCGGTGCTTGGCAGCGTCTGCGGCGCGCTCGGCCCGCAGGGCGGCCTTGGCTTCGGCGAGTGCTTCGCCGGACAGGGGGAACCCGTCGGCGTCCAGGAACTCGTCGCCGTCCTCGGCACGACTCCACTCGTCGTTGTAGACGACCGTCGTGCCGTCATCGGGATCCTGCGAAGGCGACGCGCCGATCGTGCGGCGACGGTTCTCCTCCGCTTGACGCAAGAAGCGAGGTGCCTCGGTCACAGGTACGAGGACACGGCCGCCCTTGCCGGGTGAGGTCTTAACCGACGCGATGCGGCCGTCGCGGGCCATGGCCCGAGCGGTCGGGATCTCCGTCCCGGTCTTCCGGGCGAACTCCTCGATCGGCTCAAGGAGGGGCTGGCTGCTGGTGACTTGCGTATTCATCGGGCTGCCTGTCCGACTGAGGCTCGATGCTCTCAGTCACCCCGATTCCAATCGGGGGAGCCACTCCGGGCTCAGGACGACCGCCTGCCGCTGGATTCCACCGCACATGGCTTGTGCGGACGTTGATCGACCGCCAGACCGAGGCCCGACGCCCGAGGCACTCGGCGGAGCCCATCGTCTTGCGGCGATGTGGTCTTACACGCTGTCCCTGCGGGTAGTTGATTCCGGCCTGCCGGTTGGCGGTTCCTCGATCAACCTGGAACAAGTGTACTTCGAGAACGAAGGCGGACAACGAGGAAGGTACGTGTGCCCACCCCGGCGCCGTTCATGCTGGGATCTTGCCGAAGTCAGTGGTGCCGTCGTCGGGCGCGTACGCGACAGGGGCCGCGTCTACATCGGGTACCGGCACCCACTTGATCTCGACGCGCGTCGGGTCGAAGCGGTGCGAGATCTTCCCCCTCGGAGAGATCCTCAGTCCGCCGGGGGCGAGGTGGTCCAGCAGCAACTTCTGCTGGGCCGCGAGCCTCTCGGCAGGGTCGGAGATCGACTTGGCCTTCTCCCACTCCTCGGCCACGGTTCCGCTGTCGTAGCGGGGGAATGCGGGGGCCTCACGGATGTGCCTGCGCTCGGCCTTGAGCCGCTCCAGGTCAGCCAGCAGCGCCGGAACGTCGGCGTCATCGGCAGAGAGGCGGGCAGTGGTGCCCGCGATCCGAGCCTCCACGTCAGCCAGCGTCGCAGCGTCGTGCCCCGCCACGGGGATGAGCCGGTAGTGAGCCAGGGGGCCGCGTTCGGTGAGGAAACGACGCTCGACCTCTTCGTTCAACTTCTCGCGAGCCACGTTGACCCGCTGCGCGCAAGTCGCGTTCCGGCACTTATAGAGGTGCGAGGTCGTCTTCGTTCCTACGCTGGTCTTGCTGCCCGCTGTGCCCGTGGACATGGGTTGCCCACACGTGCCGCAGCATACGACGCCGGACAGCAGGTGCTTCCGGCCATTCCCCTCGGTGGTCGTGCGCCGAGCGGGGTCGGCCAGGAGGTTCACAAGGGCGTAGTGGTCCTCGGGCGACACCAGGGCCGTCCACTTCGCATCCACGGCCTTGTGCACCTGCCCGCCGTAGAAGACGAGTCCGGCGTTCATTGGGCGGCTGAGTACAGCCCGCACGGTTGAGTACGACCAGCGTCCGCCGCGAGGGGCCGAGATGCCGCTGTCGTTCCAGGCCCGGATAACCGAGCCGAACGTCTCGCCTCGGAGCAGCGCCCGGTGGGCGTCGCGGATCAGCGTGGCCTCGGCCTCCTTCGGGGTCTTGCGATCCTCGGCGTAGCCGAAGGGAACCGGCCCACCACGCGGCGGCTCGCCGGACAAAGCGTGGGCGCGGTTGGCCGCCTGCTGGCGCTCCTTCTTGTGGCTCAACTCGTAGAGCGAGACCTGAGCCAGGATGCCGCTCTGCAAGACGCCTGTCGGCGTGGAGAGGTCGAGGGGGAAGCCCGCCCACTCCTGCACGATGGTGATGCCCTTCGGGCCGAGCGTCTGGCTCAGACGGAGTTGGTCGAGGGGGTGCCGGTAGAGCCGGTCGGCGTGACGGCAGATCACCACGTCGAACCGGCCCGCCTCAGCGTCTGCCAGGAGACGGTCGAACCCCGGGCGCGGCTTGCGCTCCGGATCGGCTGCGGTGCGGTCGTTGTCGTCATAGACACCGGCGATGGTCCAGCCATGCTTGGCGGCGATGTCGCGGGCGGCCCGCTCCTGGTCCGCCACGTTGTCGCCGGTCTGCCGCTTGTCTTCGGAGAGACGCACGTAGATCGCGGCGCGGAGGCTCTGCCAATCGGTGGTCATACTCATGGAACGTGTTAGTGAGTGAAGAGATTCCGCCCACCCCGACTGGGTCGCCCTGCAGACCCGGCAGGAAGGCCTCGAGGGCACCGGCGAGATCCGGCTCCGCGAGCTCGTCAAGGAAGCCCTGCGGATGCGACCCTCCCGCCTCATCGTGGGTGAGGTCCGCGCCGAGGAGTGCCTCGACCTGCTGCTCGCGCTCAACTCCGGTTTGCCGGGCATGTGCACGATCCACGCCAACAGCGCGCGCGAGGCGCTCACCAAGGCCTGCACCCTGCCGCTGCTGGCGGGCGAGAACATCAGCGCCCAGTTCGTGGTGCCGACCGTCGCCGGCTCGATCGATCTGGTCGTCCACCTCTCGCTGGACCCCGCCGGCTCCCGCCGGGTCGCGGAGATCGTGGCCGTCCCGGGCCGCGCCGAGAACCACGTCATCGAGACCGAGCCGATCTTCGAACGTCGCGGCGGCGAGCTGGTGCGGGCGATCGGGATGCCGCCGCGGCTCGAGCAGTTCGAGCGGGTCGGCATCGACGTACGACGCCTGCTCGGCGAGGCCAGGTAGGACACCGACGATGGGGGCACTGGTCGGTCTGGGGTTCGGGCTCGGAGCGCTGCTGATCTGGTCGGCGTTCGTGTGGCCGCCGCGGCCCCGGACCACCCCCCGCCCCGACGGTCGCTGGACGCGGCTGCTCGCCGAGGCCGGCCTTCCCGAGGTCGCGCCCCGCTCGCTCCTGATGACCTGCGTCGCGTCCGGCATCGCCGCCACCTTCCTCGTGCTCGTCCTCACCCGCACCCCGCCCCTCGCGCTCGTCCTCGGTGCCCTCGCCGGCTACCTCCCGGTGGCCGTGCTCGGCGGGCGGGTACGCCGCCGGCGCCGGGAGTACGCCGAGGTCTGGCCCGAGGCGATCGACGACCTGGCGTCCGCCGTACGCGCGGGGATGTCCTTGCCCGATGCCGTCGCCGCGCTCGCCGACCGCGGCCCGACACCGCTGCGGCCGGCGTTCGCGACCTTCGCCCTCGACTACCAGGTGTCCGGTCGGTTCGGCGAGTGCCTGGACCGGCTCAAGGCTCGGCTCGCCGACCCCGTCGGTGACCGCGTGGTCGAGGGACTCCGCGTCGCCCGTGACGTCGGGGGAGGTGAGCTCGGCAGGCTGCTCCGCAACCTCTCCGGCTACCTGCGCGACGACGTGCGCACCCGCTCCGAGCTCGAGGCGCGGCAGTCCTGGGCCGTCAACGGCGCCCGCCTCGCGGTTGCGGCGCCCTGGATCGTGCTGCTCGCGATGGCCACCCAGCCGGAGATCATCACCCGCTACCGCTCGCCGGCCGGCGCGTTCATCCTCGTCGTGACCGCGATCCTCTGCGTGGTCGCCTACCGGCTGATGATGCGGCTCGGCCGGCTCCCCGTCGAACGGAGGATCCTGTCGTGATGCTCACCGGTGGTCTGCTCGGCGCGGTCTTCGCCGGGGGCGTCGTCCTGATCGGCATGCACGTGCTGCACGGTCGCCGCCCGCGCCTCGAGGCCCGCGTCCTGCCCTACGTCCGCGACCTCCTCGCCGACCAGCCGCGCCCCGTCCCCTCCCAGCCCCAGCACGCTTTCGCCGCGATCTACGGCCCGCTGCTGCGCCGCGCCGCCGACCTCGTCGAGCGCGCCCTCGGTGGCGCCGATTCGGTACGCCGCCGCCTGGCCCGCGCAGGTCTCGACCGCACCGTCCACGACTTCCGGGTGGAACAGGTCCTCTGGGGGGTGGCCGGCTTCGGCCTGGTCGCCGCCGTGGCGCTGGCACGTGCCCTGAGCACGCCGACCCCGGCCCTCCCCCTCATCGTGATGTGCGCAGGCGGGTTCGTGCTCGGCGTGCTGCTGCGCGACAACCGCCTGACCGCCCAGGTGAAGCAGCGCGAGGCGGAGATCGTGACCGAGTTCCCCACGGTCGCCGAGCTGCTGGCGCTCGCGGTCGCCGCCGGCGAGGGCCCGGTCGCGGCGCTCGACCGGGTCGTGGCGCGCAGCCGTGGCGAGCTGAGTCGCGACCTGGCCGACGTGCTGGCCGGCGTACGCACGGGGGAGCCGGTGGCCGATGCCTTCGACCGGCTCTCCGCGACGACCGGCGTCCCGGTGGTCGCCCGCTTCGCGCGAGGCATCGCCGTCGCCCTCGAGCGCGGCACCCCGCTCGCCGACGTGCTGCACGCCCAGGCCGCCGACGTGAGGGAAGCGGGGAGGCGCGACCTGATCGAGCGCGCCTCGCGCAAGGAGATCCTGATGATGCTGCCGGTGGTGTTCCTCGTGATGCCGCTGGTGGTGGTCGTCGCGTTCTGGCCGGGCTACGTGGGGCTCACCCTCACCGGGCACTGACCGGTCACTCTCGGGAAAGGTTGAAGCGATGGATCCGATGACGCTGTGGGTGCGGTTCACGAGCTGGTTGCACGTGAACGAGGACGACGAACGCGGCGACGTTCCGGGCTGGGTCCTGGTCAGCGTCATGACCATCACCGTCGGCATGGGCCTGTTCGCGGTCGCTCGGCCGATGCTCACCGACATGCTGCGCAGCGCCCTCGACTCCGTGAAGTGAGCCGAGGTGGACCGGCGCAGCGAGCGCGGCAGCGCGGTCGTCGACTTCGTCCTCGTCGTGGTGCTGCTCGTCCCGCTCTTCCTCGGGCTGCTCCAGGTCGCGCTGGTGCTGCACGTGCGCAACTCGCTGTCCTCCGCGGCCGCCGAGGGGGCGCGCCTCGCCGCCACGGTCGGCAGCAGCCCTAGCGACGGCCTCGCGCGCACGCGCGCGCAGATCATCGAGTCGGTCGGCAGCCGCTACGTGACCGGCGTCGAGCCGCGCCGGATCCTCGTCGACGGCGCACCCGCGATCGAGATCGTCGTACACGCGAAGGTGCCGGCCCTCGGCCTCGGCGGCCCTGCGATCTCCTTCGACGTCTCCGGTCGGGCGGTCCAGGAGCAGGTGCGATGAGCAGCCAGCACCGGGGCAGCGCGCTGGTCGAGGTCACCTGGATCGGTCTGCTGCTGATGCTGCCCCTGCTCTGGATCGTGCTCTCGGTCTTCCAGGTCCAACGGGGCGCCTTCGCCACCAGCGCCGCCGTGCGCGCGGCGGCGCGCGCGTACGCCCTCGCTGCCGACGACGTCGCGGGGGAGCGGCAGGCCCGTGCCGTCATCGACCAGGCACTGGCCGGCCAGGGCATCGACTCGTCCTCCGTCCACTTCTCGTGTACGCCGTACCCCCACGACTGCCACAGCGGTACGTCGGTCATCACGGTCCGCCTCGACACCGCGGTCGACCTGCCGCTGCTGCCCGATGTGCTCGGGGGCGGTGCGCCGCGATTCGCGCTGCACGCGACCCAGACCGTGCCCATCGGCCAGTTCCAGGAGGTGACCGATGGCCGATGAGACCGACGAGCGGGGCTCCACGATCCCCCTCCTGATCACCTTCACCGCCGTGCTCCTCCTGCTCGTCGCCGCGGTCGTCGACTCCGGTGCCGCCTACCTCGGCCACCAGCAGGTCGACGCGCTCGCCGACGGCGCGGCCCTGCGCGGAGCCGACGCTGCGGCCGAGGGCGACACGACGTACGAGCACGGCGTCGGTCACGGCCCGCTGACCCTCACCGCGCAGAAGGCGGAACGCGCGGTCCTGGCCTACCTGCGCGACGTCGGCGCGGCCGGCGACCACCCCGGCATCCACGCCTCCGTCAGGGTCGACCACGGCCGTGTGGTGGTCGTCCTGACCGCCCCCGTCGCGTTGCCGCTGCACCTCCCGGGCGCGCCGATGCGCGCCAGCGTCCGCTCGACGGGCTCGGCCGCCGTCCTCCCGGACTAGTTCCGCAACACCGCCGGATGCCCTACAGTCCCACGCGTGCGACGACTTCTCGGGGTGCTGGCCCTGGCCGCAGTCCTGCTGGTGCCGACCGGATCGCCGGCCACGGCGGACGCCCGCGCCAACGTCACCTACGCACACACGGCGTCCTCGGCGACCAACGACGTGCGGACGCGGCACGGTCTCAGCACCCTCGACCACTCTGACTGCGTCGCCCACCTCGCGTGGGCGCAGGCGCACCGGATGGCCACCCAGCACCGGATCTTCCACCAGGACATGGGTGCCGCGCTGCGGACCTGCCACCTGACCTACGCGGGGGAGAACGTCGCCGGCGGCTTCACCACCGGCCTGAGCGTCGTCTACGACGGCTGGATGAAGTCCCCGCCGCACCGGGCGAACATCCTGAGCACCCACTACCGGCTGATGGTGGTCGGCGCGGTCCGCTCCGACGACGGCAAGTGGTACGTCTCCCAAGTCTTCGGAAGACAGGGCTGACAGATAGTCTCAGCGGGTGGCTGGACCCGATTACGACTCCGAGATCAAGCAGCTCGCTGCGACGATGCACACCATCGAGCAGGTGCTCGACCTGCCCAAGCTGCAGGATGACATCGCCGATCTCGAGCAGCAGGTCGCGGCGCCGGACCTCTGGGACGACCAGGCCAACGCCACCAAGGTGACCGGCCGCCTCTCGGCCCTCCAGGGCCAGGTCGAGCGCATCGAGACGCTGCGCGGCCGGATCGAGGACCTCGAGGTCCTCGCCGAGCTCGCCGCCGAGGAGGGCGACGCGGAGAGCCAGGCCGAGGCCGACGCCGAGCTGGCTCGCATCAAGAAGGACGTCGAGGCGCTCGAGGTCCGCACCCTGCTGTCCGGGGAGTACGACGAGCGCGAGGCCATCGTCACCATCCGCTCCGGCGCGGGCGGTGTCGACGCGGCCGACTTCGCCGAGATGCTGATGCGCATGTACACCCGCTGGGCCGAGCGCAACAAGTACCCCGTCGAGGTCTACGACGTCTCCTACGCCGAGGAGGCGGGCATCAAGTCCGCCGAGTTCGCGATCCACGCGCCGTACGGCTACGGCACGCTGTCGGTCGAGGCCGGCACCCACCGCCTGGTCCGGATCAGCCCGTTCGACAACCAGGGCCGCCGGCAGACCTCCTTCGCCGCGGTCGAGATCGTGCCGGTGCTCGAGCAGACCGACGAGATCGAGGTCGACGAGAACGACATCCGCACCGACGTCTTCCGCTCCGGCGGTCCGGGCGGCCAGTCGGTCAACACGACCGACTCCGCGGTCCGCCTGACCCACATCCCCACCGGCATCGTGGTGTCGTGCCAGAACGAGAAGTCGCAGCTGCAGAACAAGGCCGCTGCGATGATCGTCCTCAAGGCCAAGCTCCTCGCGAAGAAGAAGGCCGAGGAGGCCGCGCTCAAGAAGGACCTCAAGGGCGACGTCGCCGCGTCCTGGGGCGACCAGATGCGCAACTACGTGCTCAACCCGTACCAGATCGTCAAGGACCTGCGCACCGGCTTCGAGACCGGCAACCCGCAGGCCGTGTTCGACGGCGACATCGACGGCTTCCTCGAGGCCGGCATCCGCTGGCGCCGGGGCACCGACCAGGCCTAGGGCGTGTCTGCTAAATCGCGGTCGTCAGGTCGGTGATTGTTGACCTATGTCGCGTGTTGAGGTGTTGAACGACGCCCAGTGGGCCCGGATCGA
>NZ_BAAHAZ010000017.1:0-107573 GCF_054777115.1 Nocardioides maradonensis
GCCTCCTGGATGAACCTCGTCGAGGTCTGGTTCGGCATCGTGGAGCGTCAGGCCATCCGGCGCGGTGTGTTCAAGTCCGTCAAGGACCTCAACGCCAGGATCCGTGCCTTCATCGACGGCTGGCACGAGCGAGCTCACCCGTTCGTTTGGACGAAGACCGCCGACCAGATCCTCGCAAAGGCCAACCGTCCAACTACTTCAAATCCGCGCCACTAGTCATTGACAAGTTCGCCGCCGAACAGCCAATCTAGGCACTGGCAAGTTGCCCATGATCGGGGAGGTCGGATGATCGACACCACGGAGACGGCACGGCGCAAGGCCGCGACGCCGGCGTACGACGGATGGGTGGCGCCCGAGGACATCGACCTCGATGCCTGGAACCAGGTCGGCGACCCGATCGCCGAGGCCCTCGTCGGCCTGATGCGGGATCGGAAGCTGATGGGTGGCGACCTCCTCGCCACCGCACGGCGGCTCCGGGCCGACGGGGTGGGGGAGGCGGACGCGTTCTTCACCGACGTCGAGTGGGTGCCGGCGTGGGCCGACTTCGACGCGATGCTCCCCGGAGCGCTGATGGGACGGCGTTGCGCGGTCGGGCTGGTGCTGGGCATCCATGGTGCGCTGCCGATGACCTACGTCGATCCCGCGACGGCGCGGGTGATGGCGAGTACCGGGCGGCTGGCTCGATCGGGGGACGACTTCGGACGGCGCTTCTGGGAGACGGCCGCCGGTTTCGCGGGCGCTCTCGACGTCGACGGCATGCGACCGGGCGGTCCGCGTTGGGAGCAGTGGGTGCGGATCCGGCTGCTGCACACCTGCATCCGACTCGGCATCCTGCGGTCCGGCCGGTGGGACCCGGCTGCCAGCGTACCGATCAGCCAGACACCCACCGCAGCGGGTGCGCACATCTTCGGGCGCTACCGGGTCAACGTCATCCGGCACCTCGGCGGTCGGGTGAGTGAGGAGGAGGCCGAGAGCTTCGACCTGATGTGGCGCTGGATCGCCCGTCTCCAGGGGGCGAGCACCGAGCTGCTGGGGCGCGACAGCGCCGAGCAGCTGGCCATCGCGGTCCGGATCGGGCACGCGCTCTACGGGCCTGACGCCGACTCGGCGGCCCTCACCTCGACGATGATCGACGGGCTCGCGCGGATGCGATCGACCTTCCCGATCCCGCGGCGCGCGCACTCCGGCATCGTGCGCGCGCTCCTCGCCGCAGAGCTGACCGAGGTGTTCCCCGACGTGGACGTGGCCGCGGATCTCGGGTTGCCGGCGGACCGGCGTACCGACCTCGTCGCGTCGGCCGTCACCGCAGGCGGTCGCGGACTCTCCTGGGTCCTCGACCGCCTGCCGAGCACGCCGGACCTCGACCTGGCGATCGTGGATCGCAGCGTCGAGCGCGGGCTTCGGCACCGTCCCGCGACCTTCCGGCCCACGCCGGTCGCCGGGGACCTCTGAGGATCAGCCCCGCAACGAGCCGAGCCACTCCTCGACCCCGTCCGGGTCGCGGGGGAGGGCGGCGGACAGGTTGTGCACGCCGTCGGCGGTGACCACCACGTCGTCCTCGATCCGGATGCCGATGCCGCGCAGCTCCTCGGGGACGAGCAGGTCGTCGTCCTGGAAGTACAGGCCGGGCTCCACGGTGAGCACCATGCCCTCGGCCAGCGTGCCGTCACGGTACGCCGACGGGGCGGCCTCGCCGCAGTCGTGCACGTCCATGCCGAGCATGTGGCTGACCCCGTGCAGCGTCCAGCGCGAGTAGACCTTCGACTCCGGGTCGAGCGCCTCCTCGGCCGAGACCGGCAGCAGGCCGAGCCCCTCCAGCCCGTGGGCCAGGACGACCATCGCGGCGTTGTGGCCCGCGAGGAACGGAACGCCCGGACGCAGGGCCGCGATCGCGGCCTCCTGCGCGTCGAACACGAGCGAGTAGAGCTCGCGCTGCAGCGGCGTGAACGTGCCGGAGACCGGGATCGTGCGCGTCACGTCGGCGGTGTAGAGGTTGTGGCCCTCGACGCCCATGTCGCACAGCACGAGCTCGCCGGGCCGGATCGGCCCGGAGTTCTCGATCCAGTGCAGGGTCGTGGCGTGCGCTCCACCGGCGACGATCGAGTCGTAGCCGAGGTCGTTGCCCATCAGCCGAGCCCGGCGGAAGAAGGTGCCCTCCAGCCAGCGCTCGCCGTGCTCGATGACGCGGTCCCACTCGCGGGCGCAGTCCTCGAAGCCGAGGGTCGTGGCGTCGACGGCCTGCTGCAGCTCGCCGAGCTCCCACTCGTCCTTGACCAGCCGCATCTCCGAGGCGACGCGGGCGAGGTCGATGTCGGTCATGTCCCGGGTCTTGCCGGCCGCGGCGAGGACCCCGGGCAGCTCGTCGACGTGCCGCACCGGCAGGCCCAGGGCCCGCTCCATCTCGACCAGCGACGGACGACGACCGGCCCAGAGGGCGCCGTACGCCCGGTCGCGGAAGAACTCGTCGGTGTCGCGGCCGGACCGCGGCCGCGCGTAGAGCGTCGAGGAACCGTCCGGCTCGATGACCAGGGTCGCGTCGGACGTCTGGTTGCCGGAGAAGTAGGTGTGGGCGGTGTCGGAGCGGAACCGGTAGTCGGTGTCCGCGGCCCGCTGCTTGAACGTCCCGGCCGGCAGCACCAGGCGCTCGCCGGGGAAGGCGGCGGCCAGCCGCGCGCGACGTTCGGCGGCGTACGGCGCGATCGGGTGCTCGGGCACGTCGGCGTCCCCATCGCGCCAGCCGGTGCGCATGAAGGCGGCGTACGCCTCGGGCACTGCCTGGTCGTGGGCCTCGGTCTTCAGGGTCTCTGCGTTCCGTTCCTCCACACTCCGCACTGTACGCCGGGGATCGGGTCGGCCCGATTCCTCCCGATAGGCTTCCGCCCATGCCTGCAGCCCCCCGCGACAGCGTCGCCTTCACGGTCGTCGTGACCGTGGCGGTCGCGCTCGGCGCGTGCGGCGTGCTGCTGCTCCTCGCGCTCCACGGTGCGCCCACGACCACGTTCGTCGCGACGGTGCTGGCGGCGTTGCCGGTGGGGCCGGTCGTGGCGGCGTACGTCTGGCTGGACCGCTACGAGCCCGAGCCCAAGCGGCTGCTCACCCTCGGCCTGCTCTGGGGTGCGTGCGCCGCGACCGCGGTCGCCGTCGTGATCGAGGGCGTCGGTGGCGTCGTGACGGGGCTGACGACGAACGCGCAGGTCGCGATCCTCGGTCCGATCACCGAGGAGGCGTGCAAGGGCCTCTTCCTCTTCCTGCTGCTGTGGTGGCGGCGGGCCGAGGTCGACGGGGTCCTCGACGGCATCGTGTACGCCGGCATGGTCGGCGTGGGCTTCGCCTTCACCGAGAACATCCTCTACCTGGCCTCGGCGTACGACGGCGCCGACGGCATGGGCCCCGGCGGCGTCGGCGGCATCACCTCGACCTTCGTCGTGCGGTGCGTGCTCAGCCCGTTCGCCCACCCGCTCTTCACCGCGTTCACCGGAATCGGCGTCGGCCTGGCCGTCACCTCGCGCAGCCGCGCGGTCCGCGCCCTCGCGCCGATCGGCGGCTTCTGCCTCGCGGTCCTCGCGCACGGCCTGTGGAACGCCTCGACGGTCTACGGCTTCGGCAGCTTCGCGATGATGTACGCCGTCCTCGGCGCGCCCGCGTTCGCCGGCATGACCGGCCTCGCCCTGTGGGCGCGCAGCTCGGAGCGCAAGCTGCTCACCGAGGCGCTCGGTGACGCCGCCCGACGCGGTCTCATCCCGGCCAGCGACATCGGCTGGGTGGTCGACCTGCGGGCCCGTCGGATCGCCCGACGGCACGCCCGGAGGGAGGGCGGTCCCGATGCGGCGCGGGCCATGCGGGATTATCAGCAGGCGGCTGTCGAGCTCGGCTTCCTGCACCACCGTCTCCTGCGCGGCACCGCGCCGCGCGACTGGCAGGTGCGGGGCCAGGCGTTCCTCAGCCGGATCCAGGCGGACCGACCGCGGTTCGCATTCCCCGGACAGGTGGTGCCACAGCGATGACTCACGACCTGTCCGCAGCGTCCCCGTTGGACGGCAGCGACGGCCGCAAGATGCTCACCGAGGTGATCCGGCTCAACGCCGCGCTGAAGGACGCCCCGCTCCCGCTCGACCTCCCCGGCGCACCGACGCTGCGCGAGGCCCGCGCCCAGCTGATCGAGCAGCTCGAGGACTACGTGATCCCGCGGCTGATGTCGCTGGACGCCCCGATGCTCACGGTGGTCGGCGGCTCGACCGGCGCGGGCAAGTCCACGCTGGTCAACACCCTCGTCGGGCACCGGGTCACCGCTCCCGGCGTGCTCCGGCCGACGACGAGGTCGCCGGTGCTGGTGCACCACCCGGCCGACGCGGGCTGGTTCGGCGCCGACCGGTTGCTGCCGGACCTGCGGCGTACCGCCAACTCGACCGACGACCAGCACGCCATCCAGCTGATCGCGACCGACGCGGTCCCGCAGGGCCTGGCGATCCTGGACGCGCCCGACGTCGACTCCGTCGACGAGCGCAACCGCGAGCTGGCCGGGCAGCTCCTCGCCGCCGCCGACCTCTGGCTCTTCGTGACCTCGGCCGCGCGCTACTCCGACCAGGTCCCCTGGGAGTACCTCAAGCTCGCCGCCGACCGCTCCACCGCCGTGGCCGTCGTCCTCGACCGCACGCCGCCGGACGCGGTGCCGACGGTCTCCGCGCACCTGGCCCGGATGCTCGCCTCGCGCGGCCTCAAGGACTCGCCGCTGTTCGGCGTGGCCGAGGGTGAGGTGTCCGAGGAAGGGTTGCTGCCCGCCGGCCACGTCGCCGAGATCCGGCAGTGGCTCGAGGCGCTCGCCGAGGACGCCGATGCGCGCCGCTCGGTCGTCAACCAGACCGTCGCGGGCGCCGTACGGACGGTGACCCGGAAGGCCTTCCCGATCGCTGACGCGGCCGCCGCACAGGTCGGCGCCGTCGGTGACCTGCTCGCCGTCGCCGACAAGGCGTACGACGACGCGCAGGCCGGCCTGCTCGCCGCGAGCCGCGACGGCTCCGTGCTGCGGGGCGACCTGCTCGCGCGCTGGCAGGAGTTCGTCGGCAGCGGCGAGCTGATCCGCTCGCTCGAGGCCAAGGTCGGCTTCGTGCGCGAGCGGCTGGTGAACGCGATCAAGGGCAAGCCGCAGCAGGCCGAGCGGCTCGCCGTGGCGGTCGAGGTCGCGATCGAGGCACTGGTCGTCGACCACGCCGAGCGCGCGGCGGCAGCGGCGTCCGCCGCCTGGCGGACGACCGAGCCCGGCGACGCGCTCCTGGCCGCGACGGCCGACGACCTGTCCCGAGCGGGGCGCAACCTTCGTCGGCAGACGACGCAGCAGGTCCGCGAGTGGAACGACGAGCTGCAGGACCTGGTGCGCGACGGCAGCGGGGACGTCCGGTCGACGGCGCGGTTCCTCGCGCTCGGCATCCACGGTCTGTCGGTGACCCTCGCGGTCGTCGTGCTCGCGGACGGTGCGGGAGCGCAGGCTCCCGACGCCGTCCAGCTGGGCCGGCGCCTGCTCGAGACGGTGCTCGGGGCGCCTCGCGTGGCCTCCATGGTCGCGGCCGCGCGGGATGCGCTCGATGCACGCCTCGAGGCGCTGGTCGACACCGAGCGCGGGCGCTACCTGGCCCCCGCCGAGGAGTGGCAGCTCAAGCCGGAGGCCCCCGAGCTGCTGCGCCAGGCGGCGCGCAGGGTCGACGACCTCCGCTTCGCAGCTGTTCGAGCCAAGGGCACGGGAGGCCACGGGTGAGTGTTGAGGACGAGGCGGCGGAGGTCCGGGAGCGCGCGACGCGCGGGACGCCGATCGGAGCCCGGATCGAGGGTCTGAGGGCGGCCGTCGAGGCGGCCCGCGGGCACATCTCCGACGCGTCGCTCGACGAGGCCCTGTCCGCCGCGGAGCGGTCGACCGGTCGGCTCCGGCTCTCGGCGCAGCACACCGTGGTCGCCATCGCCGGTGCCACGGGCTCGGGCAAGTCCTCGACGTTCAACAACCTCGTGGGGCTGGAGCTGTCGTCGATCGGCGTACGCCGCCCGACCACGTCCTGGGCGACGGCGGTCGTGTGGGGGAGCGAGGGTGCCGGTGAGGTCCTCGAGTGGCTCGGCATCCCGCCGCGCCACCACACGATGCGCGACTCCCTGCTCGACACCCGCCGCGAGGACAGCTCGCTGGACGGCATCGTGCTGATGGACCTGCCCGACCACGACTCCACCGAGGTCTCGCACCACCTCGAGGTCGACCGGCTCGTCGAGCTCGCCGACCTGCTGGTGTGGGTCGTCGACCCGCAGAAGTACGCCGACGCCGCGCTGCACGACCGCTACCTCAAGCCGCTGGCGACCCACCAGGACGTCATGGTGGTGGTGCTCAACCACATCGACACGATCGCCGAGGACAAGCGGGCCGGCATGGTCGCCGACGTACGCCGTCTCCTCGCCGCCGACGGCCTGCCCGACGTCACCGTGATCCCGGTGAGCGCCAGGGAGGGCCTCGGGATGGACGCCCTGCGCAGCGAGCTCGCCTCGCGGGTGGCGTCCAAGCGGGCCATGACGGCGCGCGCCGAGGCCGACGTCGCGGCGGCCGCCCAGCGCCTGGAGCGCGAGGGCGGGTCGGGACCCGCGCCTGAGCTCGACGCGGCCCGCGTCGCGAAGCTCGAAGAGGCGACCGCGGACGCCGCCGGCATCCCGACCGTCGTCGACGGCGTCGAGCGGTACGTCGCAGCGCGCACCCGTCGCGCGGTCGCGTGGCCGCCCGTCGCGCTGCTGGGCCGTTCGGCCGGCGGCGACCTGGCCCGCGAGCTGGGCGCCGGCGACGGTGCCCCCGCCGTGGCGCCCGTGCCGCGCGAAGCTGTGCACACCACCATCCGCGAGGTCGGCGACGAGGTCACCGACGGCCTCGGGCCGGCGTGGCGACGCTCGGTGCAGTCCGCGGCAACCGGACAGATGGCCGAGGTGGGCGACCGCCTCGACGCAGGGCTGCGCTCCGTCGACCTGCGCGCGGCCGGCGTACCGGGCTGGGCGAACGTGCTGCGCGTTGTGCAGTGGCTGCTGCTCGTCGTGGTCCTCGCCGGAGCGGCGTGGTGGATCGTCCTGGGCGCCACCGGCAAGCACGTGCCGTCGCTCGGCGGCGTCCCGTCCCCGGCCGTGGCGGTCGTCGGCGGACTCGTGCTCGGCATCGTGCTGTGGCTGCTCGCTCGCGGCGCCGTCGCCGCGGTGGCGCGGTCGCGGGCACAGGCCGCCGACGCGGCGCTGCGCGGCGTCGTGCGCACCGTCCTCGGCGAGACGGTCGTGAACCCGACCAACGCCGAGCTGCGGGGCTACGCGGCGTTCCGCGCCGGTATCGACGCCGCCGCCCGCTGAACGGGGTCCCACCGCACCACCCGCCCCACCGCAGGCCGGTTGCCGCCGGCGTACCTGTGGACGACGAGGCTCGTCCACAGCCCCGCCTCCGGCATGCCCGGCGCTGTCGGAGCCTCCTTGTCGACTCGTTCCCGAGCGACCGCACGCGGCGGTCGGGACGAGAGGACACGAAGATGAGCAACGAGACGATGGTGACGATCCAGGGCTGGGTCGCGAACGAGCCGGTCGTGCGAACCGTCAGCGGGCACGAGGTGGTCAACTTCCGGGTCGGCGTGACCCCGCGACGCTTCCACCGGAGCCGGCAGGAGTGGGTCGACGGCCAGACCCAGTGGTACGCCGTGAGCGCCTGGCGCGCCCTCGCCGCGAACTGCGGGCGCTCCCTGCACAAGGGCGACCCGGTGATCGTCCACGGCCGGCTGGACCACCGCACCTACATCAACGCCAGCAACCTCGAGGTCGTCGCCCTGGAGATCGAGGCACTCACCGTCGGGCACGACCTGTGCCGGGGATTCGGCAACTTCCTGAAGTCGCCCGCCCGGCAGCCGGCCGGCGTGCCGGAGCGCGACGCGGTCACCTCCGCGCCCGATCCGTTCCCCGACGTGAAGCCGAAGGTCGCCGAGGCGCTGATGGGGGACGTGCACGCCGCCTGAGCGCGGTGTCCGAGGGTCAGGGTCGGTTCAGTTCGAAGCGGCCCTGACCCGTAGCCTGTGCCGCATGGCGGAGTACATCCTTTCCCTGCGCAACGTTCGCAAGGCCCACGGCGACAAGGTCGTCCTCGACAACGTGACGCTCTCGTTCCTGCACGGGGCGAAGATCGGTGTCGTCGGCCCGAACGGCATGGGCAAGTCGTCCCTGCTGAAGCTCATGGCCGGGCTCGACCAGCCGAACAACGGCGACATCGTGCGCGACCCCGACGCCACGGTCGGCATGCTCCAGCAGGAGCCGCCGCTGACCGAGGGCAAGACCGTCCTGGAGAACGTCGAGGAGGCCGTCCACGACATCAAGTCGAAGATGAAGCGCCTCGAGGACGCCTACATGGAGATGGGCGACCCCGACGCCGACCAGGACGCCCTGATGGCCGAGACCGGCGAGCTGCAGACCTACCTGGACAACGCCAACGCGTGGGACATCGACAGCCGCCTGGAGCAGGCGATGGACGCCCTGCGCTGCCCGCCGTCGGACGCGCTGGTCGACAACCTGTCCGGTGGTGAGCGCCGCCGGGTCGCACTGTGCAAGCTGCTGCTCCAGCAGCCCGACCTGCTGCTCCTCGACGAGCCCACCAACCACCTCGACGCCGAGTCCGTCCAGTGGCTTGAGGGCCACCTCAAGAGCTACCCGGGCGCCGTCCTGGCCGTCACCCACGACCGGTACTTCCTGGACAACGTCGCCGAGTGGATCGCCGAGGTCGACCGCGGCCAGATCCACGGCTACGAGGGCAACTACTCCACCTACCTGGAGACCAAGAAGGAGCGCCTCAAGATCGAGGGGCAGAAGGACGCCAAGCGCGCCAAGATGCTCGAGAAGGAGCTGGAGTGGGTCCGCTCCAACGCCAAGGCGCGGCAGACCAAGTCCAAGTCGCGTCTGGCCCGCTACGAGGAGCTCGCCGCGGAGGCGGACAAGGCCCGCAAGGTCGACACCGCGGACATCAACATCCCGCCGGGCCCGCGGCTCGGTGACATCGTCCTCGAGGCGCACGACCTGACCAAGGCGTTCGAGGGCCGCACCCTGTGGAACGACATCAGCTTCACCCTGCCCCGCGCCGGCATCGTCGGCGTCGTCGGCCCGAACGGCGTCGGCAAGACCACCCTGTTCCGGATGATCACCGGCGGCGAGACGCCGGACGCCGGCGAGCTGAAGGTCGGCACCACGGTCAAGATCTCCTACGTCGACCAGAGCCGCGGCGGCATCGACCCCAACAAGAACGTCTGGGAGGTCGTCTCCGACGGTCTCGACTTCATCAAGGTCGCCAACTTCGAGATGAACTCGCGCGCCTACGTCGCGTCGTTCGGCTTCAAGGGCCCCGACCAGCAGAAGAAGGCCGGCGTGCTGTCCGGTGGTGAGCGCAACCGCCTCAACCTGGCGCTGACGCTCAAGCAGGGCGGCAACATGCTGCTGCTCGACGAGCCCACCAACGACCTCGACGTCGAGACGCTGTCCTCCCTCGAGGACGCACTGCTCGACTTCCCGGGCTGCGCCGTGGTCACCTCGCACGACCGCTGGTTCCTCGACCGGATCGCCACCCACATCCTGGCCTGGGAGGGCGACGACGAGGACGGCGGCAAGTGGTTCTGGTTCGAGGGCAACTTCGCGTCGTACGAGGAGAACAAGATCGAGCGGCTCGGTGCCGACGCCGCGCGTCCGCACCGCGTCACCCACCGCCGCCTCACGCGCGATTAGGCGCGAGCGTCGTCGCTGGTCGGTGTCTCCCTGGGTTCTCTCCGTCACTTCGTTGGTGAGAACCCAGGCTCGACACCGGCGGCGCCGCGCTGCCGCGCTCGCGGTTGCCGGGCGTAGGTCCTACGTCAGTCTGGCGGCAACCCTTGGGTGCCCGGGTACTCACCGGGCCCCACCATCATTCGCGGATCTCGAGCTCGGGGCGGTCCGCGATCAGGTGGTCGGAGACCGCGCCGAAGACCCGCTGGACCGCTTCGAGGTCGGCGGGCTCGGCGAGGTCGACGAGGTAGCGGCGTACGCCCTCGACGTGGACGGGGGCGGCCTCGCGCAGCTTGTCCCAGCCCTTCTCGGTGAGTCGCGCGACGACACCGCGGCGGTCCTCGTCGGAGCTGCAGCGGCTGACCAGACCGTCGGCCTCCATCCGCTTGACCGTGTGCGTCAGCCGGCTCCGGCTGTGCGCCAGGGAGTCGGCGAGCTGGGCCATCCGCAGGTGGCCGTCGTTCTCGGAGAGGCGGACCATCACCTCGTACTCGACGAGTGACATGTCGAAGACCTTCTGCAGGTCGCGGTCGAGGCGGTCGCGCAGCAGCGTAGTACCGAGCATGTACGCGCGCCACGCCTGCTGCTGCTCGGCGTCGAGCCACCGCGGCTCCCGGACGGTCGCACAGGCGATGTCGTCCGGGTCCACGTCGGGGTGCGCGGGCATCGGGTCCACCCGCGCAGTCTAGAAGGCGCTCAGGACAGGCGCTCCAGGATCATCGCCATGCCCTGCCCGCCGCCGACGCACATGGTGATGAGGCCGGTCGACTTGTCGTGCCAGCTCAGGCTGTTGAGCATCGTGTTCTGCAGCCGGGCACCGGTCATGCCGAACGGGTGCCCGACGGCGATCGCACCGCCGTTGACGTTGAGCTTCTCGATCGGGATGCCGAGGTCCTCCGCGGAGGGAAGCACCTGGGCCGCGAACGCCTCGTTGATCTCCGCGAGGTCGATGTCGTCGATCGTCATGCCGGCGTTCTTCAGCGCGCGGCGGCTGGCCTCGACCGGGCCGAGACCCATGATCTCGGGGGAGAGGCCGCTCACTCCGGTCGAGACGATCCGGGCGAGGGGAGTGAGGCCGAGCTCGGCCGCCTTGGTGTCGGACATGATCACGACCGCGGCGGCGCCGTCGTTGAGCGGGCAGCAGTTGCCCGCGTTGACCACACCGTCGGGGCGGAAGACCGGCGTGAGCTGGGAGACGGCCTCGTACGTGACTCCGGCCCGGGGGCCGTCGTCGGTGCTGACCACGGTGCCGTCGGCGAGGGTGACCGGGGTGATCTCCCGCTCCCAGAAGCCGTCGGCGATAGCCTTCTCCGCGAGGTTCTGGGAGCGGACGCCGAACAGGTCGAGGTCCTCGCGCTTCAACCCCCGCATCCGGGCGACGTTCTCCGCGGTCTGCCCCATCGCGATGTAGATGTCGGGCAGCTGGCCGTCCTCGCGCGGGTCGTGCCAGTCCTGGCCGCCGGCGGCGTAGCCCTCGGTGCGCGCCTGCGCGTCGGCGAAGAGCGGGTTCTTGGTGTTCGGGATGTGGTCCGAGGTGCCGAACTGGTAGCGCGAGACGGTCTCGACACCGGCCGAGATGAAGACGTCGCCCTCGCCGGCCCTGATCGCGTGGAAGGCCATCCGGGAGGTCTGCACCGACGAGGAGCAGTACCGGGTGATGGTGGCGCCGGGGATCTCGTAGCCCATCAGCGTGGTCACGATCCGCGCCATGTTGTTCCCGGCCTCGCCACCGGGCAGGCCGCAGCCGAGGTAGAAGTCGTCGACGTCGTTCGGGTCCAGGGCGGGGACCTTGTCCAGCGCGGCCTGGGCGATGAACGCGGTCAGGTCGTCGGGCCGGAAGTCCTTGAGCGAGCCCTTGTTGGCGCGGCCGATCGGCGTACGGGCGGCAGAGACGATGACTGCTTCGGGCATGCGGAGCTCCCCAGGTGGGTCGGGTGCGGGTCGCGCAGAGCCTAGCCCGAAACTGGAACACGTTCTACTTGTCCCTGCTGGGCAGACGCCAGCGGACGGTCTGGAAGCATGCACCCCGTGCGTCACCGCTCCTCCTGCCCGCTGCGCTGGGCCGACCTCGACCTCCTCGGGCACGTCAACAACGTCCGGTACGCCGACTACCTGCGGGTCGGCCGCGACGACCTGCTGCGCGCCTCGGGCATCGACCCGGACCCCACCACCCTTCCGGTACGTCGCCACGAGCTGACCTTCCTCGCGCCGCTCATGTTCAGCCGCGAGCCAGTGGTGATCGAGTCGTGGTTCGCCGACCGGTCCGAGCAGGGGGCGGTGCTCGAGCACGAGATCCTCGGCGGCGGCCCGGACCCCGTGGTGCACCTGCGCGCGCGGACGTTCCTGGGCGACGCGCAGCCGGCCGCCGATCCGGTCGTGGTGCGCTCCGCCCCCGACCGGCACTACGCCCTCCAGGTCCGCGCCGGCGACCTCGACGTGACCGGGGTCGCGAGCGACGTGGCGTTCGTCGAGTTCTTCCAGGAGGCGCGGATCGGGTTCTTCGACAGGATCATGCGCGGCGGCCTCGAACGCGGGAAGGTGCGCTGGGTCGTGGCCCAGACCGACATCGACTACCTGCGCCCGGTCGAGAACCGCCCGGCGGCGTACGACTGCTTCACGCGCCTCGCCCGGGTGGGCAACAAGTCCCTCACCGTCGAGTCGGTGGTCCGCGACGAGACCGGCGCCGACCATGCCACCGCACGGGTGGTCCTCGTCGTCTTCGACCCGATCGCGAACCGCTCGGTCGAGCCGCCGCCGGGCTACCGGGAGCCGTTGGAGACGTTCGTCGCCCCGAGCTGACCACGCAGCTTCTTCAGGCCCCGGTGCCGCGCGACGCGGACGGCCACCGCGCTGATGCCGAGCGCCTCGGACGTGGCGGCGGCGTCGAGCTCGAGCACCTCCATGCAGGTCAGCACGTCCCGCTCCCGGTCGGGGAGGCCGGCGAGGGTCCGGCGTACCCAGTCGCTCTCGGCCAGCGTGACCTCCGGGCCCGGAACCACGCCCTCGTCGACCGGCTGCGCCGCATCGGACATGGCGCGCCGGGCATCGCGCCGTCGGGTGTTGAGCCCGAAATTGCGCGCGATGCCGAACAGCCACCCCGCGAACTCGTCGCTGGAGCCGGTGAAGTCGGCGACCTTCTCGGCCGCCACGAGCCAGGCCGCGGCGGCGATGTCGTCGGGCGCGTCTCCGGCGCCGGTGCTGCGCGACTCCAGCCACACCAGAAGACGACCGGCATGTGCCCGGTAGAGCGCACGCCAGGCGTCGGGGTCACCGGCTTTCGCGGCGGCGACGATCGCGTCGTCGACGTGCACGTGGCGTGATCCGCTCCTGTCCCCGAGTCCGTGGGTGGATCTGGCAGCGGGAGTCTAACGCCGCGTGTAACGCCGATCAGCCGATGTGTCGGGGAGACGTCCTGTGGCCGAGGTGCCGGCCGTGGTTCTTGCCCCAGCCGTAGTGGTGCCCACCGCCGAGACCCGGCCAGGGCTCGGTCGTGATCGGGCCCGGACCGGTGCCGCGTCGCAGCGGGACGGCCGCGTGGCGGCCGTGCTGGTGCTTGTGTGCGGCGCTCTTGCCGCGGGCGTGGCCCTTCGCGGCACCGCCCCGTGCGTCCGGCAGCCCCGGCGCCGCGGGGCTGCCGGACGAGGAGCCACCGGATTGTGGGGATCCGGTGACTCCGGGCGGCGTGGTCGGGACCATCGGCGCATGCGTGATCTCGCGGTGCCTGAACGGTGTGTCGACACCGGCCAGAGCACCTGCGGCCCAGCTCGTCGCCCCGAGAAGGGCGACCACCACCGCGACGAGAGCTGCGCGCAGCCCAACCAACCAAGGCGTCCCCGGGGAGGGCGTCGAGACGACGCTTGCCGCGGCCAGCCGCTCCAGCAGCGCGCCGTCGGGATCGAGGGTCGGGATCTCGATCCGCAGTGCGGGGTGCCGGGAGGTGGGGGCCATCGGAATTTCCTCGGATGAGCGGCCGGGCCCGATGTGGGGTCGGGCCCGGCCAGGGGACGTACTCAGGAGATACCTGTCACGGCCCCGGGCGATTGTTACAGCCGTCGCAGAGCTTTTTCGAGAATCTCGTTCCCGCGTCGGTTCAGCCCGGGGTGTTGACCATGAACGTCGCCGCGTGCGTGACGTACTCCCAGAACCGGGCGTCCTGCTCGGGAGTCAGGTCGGCCCCGTCCAGGGCCGCGCGGAAGTGCGTCAGCCAGCGGTCTCGGGCGGCCAGGTCCACCGCGAACGGAGCGTGCCGCATGCGCAGCCGGGGGTGACCCCGGCGCTCGGAGTACGTCGTCGGGCCACCCCAGTACTGGACCAGGAACAGCAGGAACCGCTCCTCGGCCGGGCCGAGGTCGGGGTCGGGGTACATCGGGCGGAGGACCTCGTCCTGCGCGACCCCGGCGTAGAACCGCGCCACGATCCCGCGGAAGGTCTCGAACCCGCCGATCTCCTCGTAGAAGCTGACCTCGCTCACCGCGCCATCATCCCTCGGCGGCAGCCGGCTGCGCCGCCCGGTCCTCGCTCTGCCACACCACGCGCTGCGAGAACGGGATCCGGATGCCCTCGTGGTCGAAGCGCGCCTTGATCCGCTGCCGCAGGGTGCGGGCGACGGCCCACTGCTGCAGCGGCGCGGTCTTGACCATGACCCGGACGGTCACCGCGTCGAGGGTGATCGCCTCGACACCGGTCACCTCCGGCTCCTCGATGATGATGCCGGTGTAGTCCTCGTCCTCCCACATGTCGTGGGCGACCTCGCGCAGGACCTGCTGGACCTTGCCGAGGTCGGCGCTCGGGTCGACCTGCACGTCGATGACGGCGCGCGACCAGTTCTGGCTCTGGTTGCCGACCCGGGCGATGGTGCCGTTGGGGACGTACCAGACCGTGCCGTGCACGTCGCGCAGCCGCGTCATCCGCAGGGTGACGGCCTCGACGGTGCCGGAGGCGTCGCCCACGTCGACGACGTCGCCGACGCCGTACTGGTCCTCGATGAAGATGAAGATGCCGGCCAGGAAGTCCTTGACCAGCGACTGCGCGCCGAAGCCGAGCGCGAGGCCGATGATGCCCGCGCTCGCGATGATCGGTGCGATGTTGACGCCGATCACGCTCAGCGCCATGGTGCCGATCACCGCGATCAGGATCACGGTGATGATGCTGTTGAGCAGGCCGGCCATGGTCGCAGCCCGCTGCTTGCGCCGAGCGGCCACCGGGCTCTCGACGCGTTCGGGGAGCACCCCGCGCTCCGCGCGTCGCGCGATCCGGTCGACGAGGCGCTGCAACAGCCAGCGGATCACCACTCCGAGCGCGATCAGTCCCAGGATGGCCAACGGGCGTCCGATGACGACGTTGGACCAGCTCGCGAGCTCGGTGCTGCCGGTGACCTTGTAGGTCAGGTCGCACACCATGTGGCCGTCGCAGACGGTCGGGGAGGTCACGTCCAGGGGGAAGAACTGCATCCACCCAGTCAACAGGGCAAGGGCGCTGGGCCGAAGTCCGGGGGAGCCGATACCCTGTGACCCGTGATCAGGACCGCCGTACGCCGCTCCGCCGCCGTCATCGCGCTCACGACCGTGCTCGTTGCCTCCGGCGACATCGCGTTCGCCGACACCCCGATCCCGGGGGGCGGCTGGGAGAGCAAGCCGAACATCAACGACCTGCACGCCTGGCTCATCTTCGTGGGCATCCCGGTCCTGGTGCTGGTCGTGATCTCCGCGCTCGTCCTGGCGCCGGCGCTCGCCCGCGGCGAGAAGCTGTTCTACTCCGGCGACCCGGAGCCCGAGGGCCAGTGGCTGGGTGGCCCGCGCAAGGCGGTCGGCGAGCTCGCCGAGCCCGACACCGAGACCTCTGCTGCCGGCGGCGCCGGCGGCACCTGGTGACCCCGTGGCCCACGCGCACCTGAGCCACGCCGACCAGGCTCGCCTCGACGCGACGATCCGCGCCGCCGAGCAGTCCTGCCGCGCCGAGATCTCGGTCTACCTGGGTGCGGCCGAGGGCGACATCCGCGACTTCGCGACCAGCCTGCACAACACCCTGGTGCTGCCGAGCCGCAGCATCCTGGTGCTGGTCGACCCCGACCGCCGCGCCGTCGAGGTCGTCACCGGCGGCCGCGTGCGCGCGTCGCTGCCGGACGAGAAGGTCGCCGCGATCGTGGGCGAGATGACCAAGGCGTTCGCCGCGGGCGACCTGCTCGGTGGCCTGACCGTCGGTGTCGAGCGCTTCGGCAGGGAAGCCTCGGTCTGACCGGTATGACCACCTGATTCGTACGACGAAGGGCCCGCACTCCCAAGAGTGCGGGCCCTTCGCGCTGCTGGGTCAGCGGGCGTCGCGGGCCTGTGCGGCGAGCGAGCGCGCGACGTCGTCGCGGCCCTCGCGGACGTAGCGGACCGCGCCCGGGTTGACCGTGTCGGCGTTGGCCGCGAGCCACGCGTCGACGGTGTCCAGGGTCGACTGGGTCGCGACGAGCCGCGGGAACAGCGCGGTCAGCGCCACTGCTGCCTTGTGGCTGCCGAGGCGGTCCCAGGTCGCCGGGGCGTCGGCGAGGAAGCGCTCGACGTACGGCGCCAGCACCTCCTCCTGACCCGCGCGCCAGAACGACACCGCCACGCTGCGCGCGGTCTCGTTGGGCACCGAGCCGTCGACCATGGCCTGCTCCCACGCGCGCGCCTTGGCCTCGGCGGTGGGCATCGCGGCCCGCGCGGCCGCGGCCTTCTCCTGACCGGTGATGGTCTGGTCGGTGGCGAGCTCCGCATCGATGCGTACGTCGTCGGCGCGACCCACCCGGGCCAGGTTGGCCAGCAGCAGCCAGCGCATCTCCTGGTCGACCGCGAGGCCCTCGACGACCAGCGAGCCGTCCAGGAGCGCCTCGAGGTCGGCGATCGCGGCGTCGGTGTGCGCGACAGCCGCGTAGGACTGGGCGAAGGTCAGCTGGTGGTCCGAGCCGGGGGCGGCCGCGAGCAGCAGCTCCTTCAGGCCCGCCTCCCACCGGTCGCGCAGCGCGTCGCGGCGCGTCGGGTCGCTGTAGACGCTGACCGCCTGGGCGGCGTACGTCGGGATCCGGCTCAGGCCCCACGAATCGGTCTCGGATCCGATGTTGCCGAGCACCAGCTCGACGAAGTCGGTCGCGGCCATCTCGGCGTCGCGGGTCATGTCCCACGCGGCGCCCCAGACCAGGGCCCGCGCCAGCGAGTCCTCGATCGCGGCGAGGTCGGCGATCGCGGTCGCCAGCGACCGCTCGTCGAGCCGGATCTTGGCGAACGCCAGGTCGCCGTCGTTGAGCAGCAGCAGGTCCGGCTGCTGGGCACCGACCAGGTCGGCGATCTCGGTGCGCGCGCCCACCACGTCCACCTCGACGTACGACGTGCGCACCAGCCGGCCGGACTCGTCCTTGTCGTAGCAGCCGATGCCGAGGCGGTGGCGGCGCAGCGTCGGGTAGGCCTCCGGTGCGGTCTGCACGACGGCGAAGGAGGAGTAGGTGCCGTCCGCGGCGACCTCGAAGGCGGGGGCGAGGGTGTTGGTGCCGGCGGTCTGCAACCACTCCTGCGCCCAGCTCGTCAGCTCACGCCCGGACGCCGCCTCGAGCGCGGTCAGCAGGTCGTCGAAGGTGGTGTTGCCGAAGGCGTGGTCGCGGAAGTACTGCCCGAGGCCCTTGAGGAACGGCTCCAGGCCGACCCAGGCGACGAGCTGCTTCAACACCGACGCCCCCTTGGCGTAGGTGATCATGTCGAAGTTCACCTCGACCGCGTGCAGGTCGACCATGTCGGCCGCGATCGGGTGGGTGCTGGGCAGCGCGTCGGCCCGGTAGCCGGTCTGCTTGCGCGCGTTGGTGAAGCCGGTCCAGGCGTCGTCGTACGACGTCGCGAGCGCCTCGGCGTGGTAGCAGGCCCACTCCGCGAACGACTCGTTGAGCCACAGGTCGTCCCACCACTTCATGGTCACGAGGTCGCCGAACCACATGTGGGCCATCTCGTGCAGGATCACCGACGCGCGGAACTCGTAGAACGAGCGCGGCTGCCGGGAGCGGGGGAGGTACTCGTCGCGCAGGGTCACGGCGCCGGCGTTCTCCATGGCGCCCGCGTTGAACTCCGGCACGTAGAGCTGGTCGTACTTGCCGAACGGGTAGGGCACGCCGAACTGGGCCTCGAAGAACTCGAAGCCCTGCTTGGTCAGCGTGACGACCTCCTCGCGGTCGCGGTCCAGCTCGGCCTTGAGCGACTGCCGGCTGAAGTGGCCGAGCGGGATGGTGCCGTTCGGGCCGACGTACTCGTCGCGGACCTCGTAGTAGGGGCCGGCGATGATCGCGGTGACGTAGGTCGACATCCGGTGGGTGGGTGCGAACGACCACGTGGCGAAGCCGTCGTCGCCGTCGGTGGTCGAGCCTGTCGAGACCGGCTCGGGGGTCGGGGCGTTCGACACGACCAGCCACTCGGCGGGTGCGTGGACGGTGAAGCTGAACGGCGCCTTGAGGTCGGGCTGCTCGAAGGTCGTGAACACCCGGCGGGCGTCGGGGACCTCGAACTGGCTGTAGAGGTAGACCCGGCCGTCGGCGGGGTCGACGAAGTGGTGCAGGCCCTCGCCCGTGTGCGAGTAGGCGCAGTCGGCCTTGACGACCAGCACGTTCTCGGCGGCCAGGTCACGCAGGGTGATCCGGCTGTCGGCGTACACCTCGGCAGGGTCCAGGGGCGTGCCGTTCAAGGTGATCTCGTGGATCGTGGCGCCGACGAGGTCGGCGAAGGTCTCGGCCCCGGTCTCGCGTGCGGTGAACGCGATCGTGGTGGTCGATCCGAAGGTGGTGACGCCATCGGTCTCGGCCTGGGTGAGGTCGAGCTCGACGGCGTACGAGGTGACGTCGATGAGCGCGGAGCGGGCGGTGGCCTCGGCGCGCGTCAGGTTGGTTCCGGGCATGTCCTCGATCTTCGCACCGGGCGGCCGAAGGGAAGGAAACGGGGGAGACGTGGACCACAGAGAATCGCGAACTACAACGATGTAACTTTAAAAAGTCAACGCGACACGCCGGTGGTTCGTGTGTTTCTTGGGGTTTTTGTTGCGCTTTGGGACCTCCGTGGCCGAAGGTAAGCGGCATGCGACGCGGAGCCTTGACCGTGCGCTGGTGGTCCGCGGTGACTGCCGGCGCCCTGTTCACGACCCTGCTCGTGCTGACCGGGGGGCGCGGTCTCCTGCTCCACGTGCGCGAGACCTCGGGACTGACCTACTTCTGCAGCGGGTATTCCGGCTGCAACGCTGCGGGCTACTCCGACAGCGGGTACGGCGCGGTCAGCAACAGGATGTATTGGCGCATGTACCCGGGTCACAACTGCGTCAACTACGTGGCCTACCGGATGATCCAAGCCGGTCTGCCGAACACCCGGCCGTGGACCGGCAACGGCAACGCCGCCAACTGGGGCCACGCGATGTCGAGCATCACCGACCAGACGCCCGCCGTCGGCGCGGTGGCCTGGTGGGACGCCTACCACCACGTCGGCTCCGCCGGCCACGTCGCGTACGTCGAGAAGGTGATCTCGCCGACCGACATCATCATCTCCGAGGACTCCTGGAGCGGCACCTTCCACTGGCAGGAGGTCACCGCCTCCGGGGGGTTCTGGCCCAGCGGCTTCATCCACTTCAAGGACAAGGACGCCGGTCCGGTCCTGGTCAACAAGGTCGCGCCGTTCATCTCGGGCGACGCCCAGGTCGGCCAGGTGCTGACCGGTCACGTCGGCACCTGGGGCGGAGGCCCGTCGGCGTTCGCCTACCAGTGGACGCAGGACGGCGTGGCGATCCCGGGGGCCACCGCGGCGACGTACACGCCGACGGCCACGCAGATCGGCAAGCGGATCGGCCTCACGGTCACCGGCAGCCACGCCAAGGCGACCTCGGTCGCCGCCTCGTCGGCCGCCACGGATGCCGTGCTCCGCGGGACGTTCACCAACGCGACGGCGCCGGCGGTGACCGGCGACCCGATCATCGACCAGACCCTGACGGCCGACCCGGGTGGCTGGACCCCTGCGCCGGCGTCGTACACCTACCAGTGGATCGCGGACGGCAAGTGGATCCCGGGGGCGACCTCCTCGACGCTGCCGCTCACGGCCGACATGCTCGGTCAGCAGATCAAGGTGATCGCGCACGCCCGCGGCGCCGGATTCAAGACCGCGACGCGCACCTCGATCACCCCGGTCACCGTCCTCGGCAGGATCGTCGTCACGCGCTCGTTCGCGATCAGCGGGCCGGCGGAGATGGGCGGCACGCTGACCGCGAACGGTGCGTTCACCCCGACCACGGCGACGGCGAGCTATCAGTGGCTGCGCGACGGCACGCCCGTCGCGGGGGCCACGGCGGCGACGTACCGGTTGAAGGCCGCCGACCTCGGCCATCACATGTCCGTGCAGGTCTCGCTCGCCGGCACGAACTACGTCCCCGCCTCGCAGACGGCCGCCGACGACCGCCTGGTCCGCTCGACGGGGCACGTGGTGCTCCACTCGGTCGGGCGCCGGGGCGCCGCCGTCGTCCGGCTCCACGTCCGGGCGCCCGGGATGTCCCCGGTGACCGGCACGGTGACGGTGCGGGTCGGTCGGATGCGACAGACGGTCACGCTGGTGAACGGCAGCGCCCGGCTCGTCTTCGACGGGTTCAAGCCCGGTCGCTACGGGGTCTTCGCCTACTTCCTGCGCAGCGACGAGGTGCACGAGACGCACACCTTCGGTGGCGTCAGGATCCTCTGAAGACGGGAGCGTTGGCCGGTCCTGTCATCCTGGACGCATGACGGATGTGACCACGAAGAAGGACCGGGCCGACTTCTGGTTCGACCCGCTCTGCCCGTTCGCCTGGATCTCCTCGCGCTGGATCCTCGAGGTGGAGAAGGTGCGGGACATCGAGGTGTCATGGCACGTGATGAGCCTAGCCTACCTCAACCAGGACCGGGACGTCGACGACTGGTACCGCGCGTTCCTCGCCCCCGCCTGGGGTCCCGTGCGGGTCCTGATCGCGGCGCAGCAGAAGTACGGCGACGAGGTGCTGCTGCCTCTCTACACGGCCCTCGGCGAGCGGATCCACATCGGCGGCCGCAAGCTCTACGAGGAGGAGGACGCCGGCCGCGCCCTGATCGCCGAGGCGCTCGCGGAGGCCGGTCTGCCGGCCGAGCTGGTCGACGCGATGGACGACAGCGGTCTCGACGACGCCGTCATCACCTCCCACCACGAGGGCATGGACCAGGTCGGCACCGACGTCGGCACGCCCACGATCAGCTTCAACGGCAGCGCGTTCTTCGGGCCGGTGCTCAGCAAGATCCCGCGCGGCGAGGACGCCGGTCGGCTCTGGGACGGGTGCGTCGCGGTCGCGGCGTTCCCCTACTTCTACGAGCTCAAGCGCACCCGCACCGGGGACCTCGACTTCACCTGACCCGGGGTCGTGCGCGTGTGACTCGTGGGACGGGAG
The DNA here is from genome assembly GCF_054777115.1 of Nocardioides maradonensis. Lineage (NCBI taxonomy): Bacteria > Bacillati > Actinomycetota > Actinomycetes > Propionibacteriales > Nocardioidaceae > Nocardioides > Nocardioides maradonensis. The sequence continues at coordinate 21,208 of NZ_BAAHAZ010000017.1, forward strand.
TGACACGCGCGACATGACGAAGTCCGCAACACGACGGACCGGATCACGGATGATCGATGACCGTGAACTCCTCGGACCTGTCTTCCCCCTCGTCCTCCGAGTCCGCTCTCGGATTCGACCGCCGTCGGCTGCTCGGCCTCGCCGGAGCGGCCGCGGCGGCTCCCTCGCTCGCGCTGCTGACCTCCGGAGGCCGCCGCGCCGACGCCCTTCCGGGGCGCGCTGGTGACCGCCTGGTGCTCCGCCCCGACAGCGACGGCGTCACCGCCGCGCTCGACGTACCGGTGGCGACGGTGCCGGGCCGCACCGTGCCCGGTGCTCCGATGCGGACCGGTGTGCTGCACGCGTCGGAGTTCTCGGCGCTCGGCGTGACCTGGTCGGGCGGCCACGGCACGGTGCGGGTGCGCACCCGCACGCCCGGCGGCGGCTGGACCGGTTGGCGGGCGCTCGGCGGGATCCACGACCGACCCGACGCCGACACCGACGAGGGGTCGCGGACCCCCCGCGGCACCGCGCTGGCCTGGGTCGGGCGCAGCGACGCCGTCCAGCTGGAGATCTCCGGTGGCCCGCAGGCGCCGGTGCTGTCCCTCATCGACCCGGGCCACACCGTGACGCCCGAGCTCGACCTGCGCGCCGGCACCGCCGCGCCGCGCAGCACGCCGTCGCACCCGGTCGGCGTCGTCCCGCCGCTGCACAGCCGTCGCGACTGGGGCGCCAACCCGAAGTTCCTCAACGGCCGGATCGAGCGCGTGACGTCGATCCGTCAGGTGCACGTCCACCACACCGACAACGCGAACGACTACTCGCGCGCCGACGTACCGGCCATGATCCGGTCGATCTACCGCTACCACACCCAGACGATGGGGTGGTCGGACATCGGCTACAACTTCCTGGTCGACAGGTTCGGGCGGATGTGGGTCGGCCGGAGCGGCAGCACGACCCGGATGGCCCGCGGCGCGCACACCCTCGGCTTCAACCACTGCTCGGTCGGCGTCGCGGTGCTCGGCAACTTCCAGGCGGGTCAGCCGAACGAGCTGATCTACAGCGGCATCGCCGGCATCGCCGCGTGGAAGCTGACCAACTGGCGGCGCAACCCGCACGGCAAGATCTGGGTGACCTCGACCGGGAGCGACAAGTTCCGCGCGGGACGCAGCGTGCTGCTCCCCGTCATCGACGGCCACCGCGACACCAACGACACCGACTGCCCCGGGCAGCACCTCTACGCGCACCTGTGGCGGATCCGGGACCGCACGGCGTACCGGATGGCGCACCAGGGCAACCGCGGCTGACTCACCGACTCACCGCGTCGCGCGGGCGATCCCTAGGATTGCTCGCATGAGTCGCGTGCTGTCCGCCGTCGCCTGGCCCTACGCCAACGGTCCCCGTCACATCGGTCACGTGGCCGGCTTCGGCGTGCCGTCGGACGTCTTCAGCCGCTACTCGCGGATGGTGGGAGACGAGGTGCTGATGGTGTCGGGCTCCGACGAGCACGGCACCCCGATCCTCATCGCCGCGGACGAGGCCGGTCTCACGCCGCAGGCGCTCGCCGACCAGAACCACCGGCTCATCGTCGAGGACCTGGTCTCGCTGGGCATCAGCTACGACCTCTACACGCGGACCACCACCCGCAACCACGAGGCGGTCGTGCAGGAGCTGTTCCTCGGGGTCTACGAGAACGGCTACTTCGTCGAGGAGACGACGTACGGCGCCATCTCGCCCTCCACGGGCCGGACCCTGCCGGACCGCTACATCGAGGGCATCTGCCCGAACTGCGGGTACGACGGTGCGCGGGGCGACCAGTGCGACAACTGCGGCAAGCAGCTCGACCCGCAGGACCTGAAGAACCCGCGCAGCCGGATCAACGGCGAGACCCCGGAGTTCATCGAGACCCAGCACTTCTTCCTCGACCTGCCGGCGCTCGCCGACGCCCTCGGTGAGTGGCTCGACGAGCGGGAGGCGTCGGGGCTGTGGCGCCCCAACGTCATCCGCTTCTCCAAGAACATCCTCGAGGAGATCCGGCCGCGCGCGATGACGCGCGACATCGACTGGGGCATCACGATCCCGCTCGACGGCTGGCGCGAGAACCCGACGAAGAAGCTCTACGTGTGGTTCGACGCGGTCATCGGCTACCTGTCGGCCTCGATCGAGTGGGCCCGGCGGACGGGCAACCCGGAGGCGTGGCGCGACTGGTGGAACGACCCCGAGGCGCTGTCCTACTACTTCATGGGCAAGGACAACATCACCTTCCACTCCCAGATCTGGCCCGCCGAGCTGCTGGCGTACGCCGGCAAGGGCTCGAAGGGCGGATCCCCGCGCGAGCTCGGCGTGCTCAACCTGCCCACCGAGGTGGTGTCGAGCGAGTTCCTGACCATGGAGGGCAAGAAGTTCTCGTCCTCGAAGAAGGTCGTCATCTACGTGCGCGACCTGCTCAGCCGCTACCAGCCCGACGCGTTCCGCTACTTCGTCGCGGCCGCAGGGCCGGAGAACCAGGACGCCGACTTCACCTGGGCGGAGTTCGTCCGGCGTACCAACGACGAGCTGGTCGCGGGCTGGGGCAACCTGGTGAACCGCACGGCCAACCTGATCGCCAAGAACTTCGGTGAGATCCCGGCCGCCGGTCCGCTGCAGCCCGAGGACGAGGCCGTCCTCGCGGCGACCGAGGCGGCGTTCGGCACAGTCGGCGACCTGATCGCGCAGCACCGCCAGAAGCAGGCCATCACCGAGGCGATGCGCACCGTGGCGGAGGTCAACAAGTACGTCTCCGACCTCGAGCCGTGGAAGCTCAAGGGCGAGGAGCAGCGCGAGCGGCTCGGCACCGTGCTGCACGTGATGGCGCAGTGCGTCGCGGACCTGAACCTGGTGCTCAGCCCCTTCCTGCCGTTCTCGGCGAACGCCGTCGACGTCGCGATGGGCGGCACGGGCACGGTCGCGCCGATGCCGCAGGTCCAGGAGGTCACCGACCTCGACGACCCGTCGCGCGGCTACCCGATCATCACCGGCGACTACGACTTCCCGGCCTGGCGGCGGCACGCGATCGAGGTCGGTCGGCCGGTCGAGAAGCCGACGCCGGTCTTCGTCAAGCTCGACACCGCGATCATCGACGAGGAGCTCGAGCGGCTCGGCTGATGCGCATCCTCGATCTCGGGAGCCGCAAGCTCTGGCGCACCGTTGGCCGACCGGTCGACCTGGCGGGGGAGCACGCGTGGCTGCGGGCGCCGATGGCGGGTGGGCCGACGGTCCGCGACAGCTGGTTGGCGGCCGAGGCGGCGTACCACGGCGGCCGGGTCGAGGAGGGCGTGCCGGGAGCGGGCCTGATGGTCTCGATGGCGGCTCTCGACGGGCCCGGCTTCGCGGCGGCGGAGCTGGCGCCGCAGGTGCGGGCGTTCTACGAGCACACCAGCGACTGGCGGATGGAGGCGTGGAGCTCGTGGGCTCCGTGGTTCTGGCCGGCGGGTGAGGGCGTCTCCCTCCTCTTCGGGAGGCGCGTCGAGCAGCTCTCCCTGCCGATGCGGCCGCTCGACGTCGCCCACGGCATCGACAGCAGGGTGTCGGTCATCCGCGACCGCGAGGGTCGCCAGGTCGGTGCGGGCTGGCTGCGGACGCTGCGCGCGACGGGCGACTACGTCTACAGCGGCGCCTACTCCTCCCGCACCCTCCCCGGGGCGGACCGGCCGAGTGTGCACGTGGCGTTCCCGCTCGAGTCGGGCAACGTCCAGGTGTTCCTGCGGCCGAGCGTGGAGCCGGACGGCTCCCTCGTGCTGACCTCCCCGCCGGGACGCTTCGGCCAGGACGGCGCGTACGTCGTCGTCGCCGACGGCGGGCGCACGTTCGCCGCGCGGGCGCCGATCCACGAGACCTTCCGGGTGTACGTCGATCCGCACGGTGTCCTGCGCACCGACCACGTCCTGCGGATGTGGTCCGCGACCGCCGTACGTCTGCACTACAAGCTGGAGCCCCGATGAGCGGGCGGGCCGTGCGCCTGCTGGGCGCCTACCCGAACGCCGTCCTCCTGGTCGGGCAGGTGGTGGTGCTGGTCGGCTACCCCTTCCTCGACGGTACGACGGCGGGGCGGGCCGCGATCGGCGTCGGGCAGCTGCTCGTGGTGCTCGCCGCGGTCGCGGCGGTCCACCGGTCCCCGGCCCTCGACTGGGTGGCCGGGCTGTTCGGCGCACCGGCGGCGGTGTTCGCGGTCTGGGAGTCGGTCGCCCCGCACACCGGCTGGGTCGTCGTCACCTCCGCTGCCCTGCACGTCCCGTTCTACCTGTTCGTCAGCTACGCCCTCCTGCGCTACGTCTTCGCCGACGACCGGGTGACCCGCGACGAGCTGTTCGCCACGGCGAGCGCGTTCACCGTGGTCGCCTGGGCCTTCGCCTACCTGTACGCCGCCGTGCAGGTGATCTGGCCGGGCTCCTTCGGCGAGCCGCGGGCCTGGTTCGACCTGCTCTACCTCTCGTTCACCGCGATGACGAGCGTCGGCCTCGGTGACTTCGGCCCGGCGATGGCCCACGCGCGCTCGGTCGTCGTGCTCGAGGAGGTCGTCGGGGTCTTCTACGTCGCCCTGGTCGTGTCCCGTCTCGTCGGGCTCGCGATCCGCCCGAAGTCCTGAGCCGTAGACTGCCGACGCTATGAATGACCCTGTGGCCCGCCCGGCCGAGACCTTCGCGGAGGCCGAGGACGCGCTGCTGTCGCGTTGGCCCGAGACCCGTCTGGAGCCGTCCCTCGACCGGATCCAGGCCTTCACCGAGCTGCTCGGGGACCCGCAGCGGTCGTTCCGCTCGATCCACCTCACCGGCACCAACGGCAAGACCTCCACGTCGCGGATGATCGACGGGCTGCTGCGCTCGCTCGACCTGCGCACGGGCCGGTTCACCAGCCCGCACGTGGAGAAGATGAGCGAGCGGATCTCGGTCGACGGCGAGCCGATCGACGACGAGCGCTTCGTCGAGGTGTTCAACGAGATCGCGCCGTACACCCACCTGGTCGACGAGCAGGAGGCGCACCCGCTCAGCTTCTTCGAGGCGATCGTCGGCATGGCCTACGCCGCCTTCGCGGACGCGCCGGTCGACGTGGCCGTCGTCGAGGTGGGCATGGGCGGCTCCTGGGACGCCACCAACGTCATCGACGCCGACGTCGCCGTGATCACCCCGATCGCCATGGACCACGCCGACTACCTGGGCGGCACCATCGACGCGATCGCCCGCGAGAAGTCCGGGATCATCAAGGAGGGCGCGACCGCGGTCGTGGCCCAGCAGACCCCGGAGGTGATGGCGGTCATCGCCACCCGGGCCGCCGAGGTCGGTGCGAAGGTCGTGCGCGAGGGCGTGGACTTCGGCGTCGTCTCTCGTACGCCGGCGGTGGGCGGCCAGCTCGTCAGCCTGCGGGGCCTGCGGGGTCGGTACGACGACCTCTTCCTCCCGCTCTACGGCGCGCACCAGGCGCAGAACGCCGCCGTCGCGCTCGCCGCCGTCGAGGCGTTCGTCGGCGGCTCCGAGCCGCTGGGCGTCGACGTGGTGTCGAAGGCCTTCGCCGAGGCCACGTCGCCCGGCCGCCTCGAGGTCGTGCGCCGCAGCCCCACGATCATCCTCGACGCGGCCCACAACCCGCACGGCGCCGAGGCGCTCGCCGCCGCCCTCGAGGACTCGCTGCACTTCGACCCGCTCGTCGGTGTCGTGGGCGTCATGGGGGACAAGGACGCCGAGGGGCTGCTCGCCGCGCTCGAGCCGGTGCTCTCGAGCATCGTGGTCACCCAGAACTCCACGGCCCGCGCGATGCCGGCCGAGGACCTCGCCGCCCTCGCCACCGAGGTCTTCGGTGAGGACCGGGTGAGCATCGTGCCGCGCCTGGCAGACGCGATCGACTCGGCGGCCGCGCTGGCCGAGAGCGACTCCACTGACGCTCTCAGCGCCGGCGCCGTGCTGGTCACCGGCTCGGTCGTCACCGTCGGCGAGGCGCGCGTGCTGCTGGGAGGCCCGAAGTGACCAGCGAGCGCGAGAAGTCCCCGCGCCGCGGCATGTGCGCCGCCGTCCTCACCCTCGAGGCCATCGTCGTCGCGCTCAGCTCGGCCGTGATGATCACCCTCGGCGGCGTCGACAAGGGCCTCGCGCTCGGCGCCTGCCTGGGCCTCGCCGTCGCCTGCGTGCTCACCGCCGGCCTGCTCCGCAAGGAGTGGGGGTACGCCGTCGGCTGGGCGCTCCAGGTCGGTGCCATCGCCCTGGGCCTGCTCACCCCGACGATGTGGTTCCTCGGCGCGCTGTTCGCGCTGCTGTGGGGCTGCGGCTACTTCCTGGGTCGCAAGATCGAGGACGAGCGCGCTGCCGCCTTCGCCGCCTACGACGCGGACAACGCGAGCTGACGCTCGAGCAGGTCGGCGGCGTACGTCGCTCCCCGGCGTGACCTGATCGCCTCCCCGAGCCGTGCCGCTGCGGCCCGGTGCGGACCGCCGGCGAGCAGGTCGACCACCGCTGCGCGGATCGCGTCGGGGGTCGCCTTGCGTGACAGCACCCGGCCCGCACCGGCGGACTCGACCGCGGCGCCCACCATCGACTGGTCCAGCATGGGGTGGGACGGCAGGACGAGCAGCGGAAGGTCGTGGGCGAGGGCCAGCATCGTGGTGGCGTGCCCGCCGTGGCCGACCACCAGCGACGCCCGCGGCAGCACCTCCGCATGCGGCAACCAGCGGTGCACCGTGGTGTTGGCCGACCAGTGCAGCTCGTCGGGGTCGACGGCCGGTCCCGTCGTCGCGACCACCCGCACCCCCGCCAGACCGCCGCACGCGTCGAGGACGTTCTGCAGCGTCTGCGCGAGCCCGGGGAACGCGTTGGTGCTGAGGCTGACCAGGATCGTGGGCTCGGCAGGAGCCGCACGGACGCCGTCGACGGCCGGCCCCGACCAGACCCGGTTGCCGGTGCCGTCCAGGCCTCCTGCGGGGTCGAGCTCGGGGAGGGACGCGACGAGCCGCAGCGAGGCGGCCTCGAGCGAGCGAGCGGGCGCCAGCCGCTTGACGCGCATCCCGAGCCCCATCGGACCGCGCATCCAGCGCTTCTCGAGGAACTCGTCGAAGAGGTGCTCCAGCACCACGTAGCGCACCTCGGCATCGCGGAGCACCGGCAGCACGCCGTGCAGGAGGCAGTCGACGACCACGAGGTCCGCCGGTCGGGAGCTGAGCTCGGCGGCCACGTCTCGGCCCATGCCCCGGTCCCCGAACATCGCGATGTAGCCGAGCGGGGAGTTCTTCGCCGAGCCGCTGAACGGTCGCGCGCTGCGGTAGGCGACGAAGGGAAGCCCCGCCGCGGCGACCGCGTCCGCCTGCTGGGGGTGCCCGAGCACCCGGACGGCGTGCCCGCGCCGTTGGGTCTCGGCCGCGATCGCCAGCAGCGGCGGCACGTTGCCGCCTCCGTCCCACGTGACGAACAGGATGTCCGACATCGTTGCTCCTTCAGGTCCGGTGATCGGTCGCGAGCACCGCGTCGACGAGCGCCCTCATGCGCTCCTGGGTGAGGGGCCGACCCAAGCCTCGGTCGTGACGCAGCAGCTTCCAGGTGTAGACGTCGGTGGCGACCACGAGCAGGTCGACCAGGGAGGCGGGGTCGGAGCTGGCCGCGACGTACGGCGCGAAGACCTCCTCGACCCACGCGCGGTGCCTCCGCCGCCCGTTCTCCGTGATCCGGCGGACCTGCGGGTCGGACGCCTCCTGCGCCAGCATCAGCAGGGCTGTCGCGCCGCGCAGCTCGTAGTGGTCGAGCAGCACGTGCATCGCGGCCGGGACGTCGCCGACGGGGGTCTCCCGCTCGCGGGTCACCCGGGCGATGGCGAAGTCGATCGTGGACTCGATGAGATCTGCCCGGCTGCCGAAGTGGCGCAGCACCGTCTGCACGCTGACCTCCGCTTCGCGGGCGACGTCCTCGAGGGAGATCTCGGGGAAGACGCGCGTGGTGCCGAGGTCGAACATGGCCTCCTGGATCCGGGTCCGGGTGTCCTCGACCGCCGCCGCCCGGGCACGCATCGTGTAGGTCCGCTTCTCTTTCATGACAACCACTATTAACGCGAAAATCGATATCCGTGTCAATAGCCATGAACGTCAAAAGTCATCGGTCTGCCATGACGAGTCGGACGCTCGCGACCGCCCAAGTACAGTTGCCGCCGTGCCTGTGATCATCGACAAACTCCTGCGCATCGGCGAGGGCAAGATCCTTCGCCAGCTCGAAGGCATCGCCAAGGTCGTCAACGCGATCGAGGACGACTTCGTGAAGATGTCCGACGAGGAGCTGCAGGGCATGACGGCCCAGTTCCGGGAGCGCCTGGAGAAGGGCGAGTCGCTCGACGACATCCTCCCCGAGGCCTTCGCGACCGTCCGCGAGGCCGGCAAGCGGGTGCTGGGCATGAGGCACTTCGACGTCCAGATCATGGGTGGCGCGGCGCTGCACCTGGGCAACATCGCCGAGATGAAGACCGGTGAGGGCAAGACGCTGGTCGCCACGCTGCCGTCGTACCTCAACGCCCTGGAGGGCAAGGGCGTCCACGTCGTCACCGTCAACGACTACCTGGCCAAGTTCCAGGCCGAGCAGATGGGCCGCCTGCACCACTTCCTGGGGCTCTCGGTCGGTGTCATCACCCCCGAGCTGAACCCCGAGCAGCGGCGCGCGGCGTACAACTGCGACATCACCTACGGCACCAACAACGAGCTCGGCTTCGACTACCTGCGCGACAACATGGCGCAGAGCATCGAGGAGTGCGTCCAGCGCGGCCACAACTTCGCCATCGTCGACGAGGTCGACTCGATCCTCATCGACGAGGCCCGGACCCCGCTGATCATCAGCGGTCCGACCCAGGACGAGGTGAAGTGGTACGCCGAGTTCGCCAAGATCGCGGCCAAGCTGACCAAGGACGTCGACTACGAGGTCGACGAGAAGAAGCGCACCATCTCGGTCCTCGAGGACGGCATCACCCGGGTCGAGGACCACCTCGGCATCGAGAACCTCTACGAGTCGGCGAACACCCCGCTCATCTCCTTCCTGCACAACTCCATCAAGGCCAAGGAGCTGTTCCGCAACGACAAGGAGTACGTCGTCATGGAGGGCGAGGTGCTCATCGTCGACGAGCACACCGGCCGCATGCTGGCCGGGCGCCGCTACAACGACGGCCTGCACCAGGCGATCGAGGCCAAGGAGGGCGTGCAGATCCGCGAGGAGTACCAGACCCTCGCCACGGTCACCCTGCAGAACTACTTCCGCCTCTACGACAAGCTCTCCGGCATGACCGGCACGGCCCTGACCGAGGCCTCCGAGTTCGACAAGATCTACAAGCTCGGTGTGGTCCCGATCCCGACCAACAAGCCGATGATCCGCCAGGACCAGCCCGACCTCGTCTACCGGACCGAGGAGGCGAAGTACGAGGCCGTCGTCGACGACATCGTCGAGCGGCACAAGACCGGGCAGCCGGTCCTGATCGGCACCATCTCGGTCGAGAAGTCCGACTACCTGCACCAGCAGCTGACCAAGCGCGGCGTGCCGCACTCGGTCCTCAACGCCAAGCACCACGCCGACGAGGCCAAGATCGTCGCGATGGCCGGTCACAAGGGCGCCGTCACCGTCGCCACCAACATGGCCGGTCGAGGCACCGACATCATGCTCGGTGGCTCGGTGGAGTTCCTCGCCGACCAGGAGCTGCGCAAGCAGGGCCTCGAGCCGCACGGCGAGACCGCCGAGCAGTACGACGAGGCCTGGCCCGCGATGGTGGAGCGGATCAAGGAGCAGGTCGCCAAGGAGCACGACGAGGTCCGCGAGCTCGGCGGCCTGTACGTGATCGGCACCGAGCGGCACGAGTCGCGCCGCATCGACAACCAGCTGCGTGGTCGTTCCGGTCGTCAGGGCGACCCCGGCGAGAGCCGCTTCTACCTCTCGCTGCAGGACGAGCTGATGCGCCTCTTCAAGGGCGAGTGGGTCGACCGGATCCTGCTGATGCTCAAGATCCCGGACGACGTCCCGATCGAGCACAAGCGCGTCACGAACGCCATCGCCAGCGCCCAGGGCCAGGTCGAGGGGCAGAACTTCGAGTCCCGCAAGAACGTCCTCAAGTACGACGACGTCATGGACCGCCAGCGCAAGGTGATCTACGCCGAGCGACGCGAGGTCCTCGAGGGCGTCGACCTCGAGGAGCAGGTCCGCGGCTTCATCTCCGACGTCGTCGCCGGCACGGTCAACAGCAGCGTCGACGAGTTCGCGGAGGAGTGGGACCTCGACCAGCTCTGGACCGACCTCCGGCAGTTCTGGCCGGTCGAGCTGCGCTGGCAGACCCTGGTCGAGGAGGCCGGCAGCAAGGCCGCGCTCGACAAGGACGAGCTGATCGCGAAGCTGACCGAGGACGCCCAGGCGGCGTACGACCGTCGCGAGGGGGAGGTCGGCGAGGAGGTCATGCGCGAGCTGGAGCGTCGCGTCGTCCTCTCCGTACTCGACCGCAAGTGGCGCGAGCACCTCTACGAGATGGACTACCTGCGCGAGGGCATCTACCTGCGGGCCTACTCGCAGCGTGACCCGCTGGTCGAGTACCAGCGCGAGGGCTTCGACATGTTCTCCGCGATGATGGACGGCATCAAGGAGGAGACCGTCGGCTTCCTGTTCAACCTGGAGGTCCAGGTCGAGCAGGAGCAGGAGGAGTACCACTACCACGCCGACGGGTCGCTGCACGCGGGTCCGATGCACGAGGGTGCGTTCGCGGAGCCGCCCGCCGGCCTCGACGCGGGCGCCGGTCCGATCGACCTGCAGAAGGTCGCCGCGGACGCGAAGGCGGCGCTGCCGAAGGTCACGGCCAAGGGCCTCGACCCGAAGCCCGCACCGCAGCACCTGTCCTACTCGGCTCCGGACGAGTCGGGGGAGCAGGCGGTCATGACCGGCTCCGCCGCCGCGGAGGACGACTTCTCCGACATCGGACGCAACGCGCTGTGCCCCTGCGGCTCGGGCAAGAAGTACAAGCGGTGCCACGGCGCTCCGGGCGGGCCCACCGGGCTCACCGCACGCGTCAACGGCTGAGGCTCCGGCCGGGCCACGGCATGCGCGGTGCCTCGCGGCAGCTGTTGCCGGCTGTCCTGGTGGTCGCCCTGGCGGCGGCGACGGTGTCCGGTGTCGGGCACGCCGCCGACCTCCGTGTCGGCGTGCGCGCCGGAGTGACGACGGCTCCGCAGCCCTGCGCCACCGGTGACACCGGCGGCCCGGACATCCAGGCGGCCGGCAGCGGCCGCTTCGGCACCGGCACGGTGCTCGGCGCGCTGCCGTCGGACGTGGCTGCCCCGGTCGGTCCCGCGGTGCAGGGCCAGGTCCGCCTGGTGTCGGCGAACCTCCCGAACCGGACCAGTGGCGCCGGGTTCGCCTGGTCCATGCGCCGGATCGTGGGTGCCTCGCCGGACTTCATCACCCTCAACGAGGTCTCCGGTCGCTCGGACGCCGCGCTGGCCACCTCGGCGCGTGGGTACGACGTCTACCGCGATCCGGTCGTCGACGTGACCGCCGGCGGCCGGCCGCAGTCCATGGAGAACGCCGTGCTGTGGAACGCCTCGCGCTGGCACCTGCTGGACGGCGGCCGCGTGAAGACCGTCGACGACGACGCCGGCTTCTACTTCGGCCGCCCCTACCTGTGGGACCGCTACGCCACCTGGGTGGTCCTGCAGCGCGGCGACGGCGCTGTGGTGTCGGTGATCTCGGCGCACATGCCGATCAACCCGGTGAAGAACCCGCAGCAGCACGGCCGCCCTCGCGTGTCGCGGGTCGCGAAGTACGACAACGGGATGCGGGTCATCCTCGGTCTGGCCCACGAGCTGCAGGCCTACGGACCGGTCCTGATCGGCGGCGACATGAACTCGCACGCCGGAGGCGGCGCGTGGACGGCGGCCTCGATCATGCACTCCGCGGGCTTCGGCTACACCAGCGACGGCATCCTGATGTTCGACTTCTTCCCGCCCGGCGTGAGCGTCGCGGCGCACGGCCGGTTCCCGGTCGCGTCGGACCACCCTGCGCTGTGGTCGACCTTCGACATGAACGGCGTCGGCGGCACCGGCGCCGCCACCAGCCCGTCGAGCAGCCCGCGGTCCGCGCCCGCCAAGCTGCCGTCGGGAGCGGCCCTCACCACCCGGACGCTGAGCACGGCGGCGACCCTGATCGACCGGGGCAGGGCGGCGAGGCTCCCGGCCCAGGCCTGGGTCGACGCGGTGGCGGCTGCGCTCGCCGACGGCGGGCACCGCCGCATCTCGGAACACGCCGCCGACGGGTTCTACCGCCGGCTGCGGCACCAGCCGTGGCGGATGATGACCGTCCCCGAGGCGGACGGCGCCGTGACCGGCGCGCCCTTCCCCGAGGTGTACGCCGCGCGCGAGGCCGACGCCCGCTACCTGATCACCTTCCTGCGCAGCGGCGGCGCGAGCTGCGACAGCGACCCGCTCGGCACCTGTCCGCCAGCCTTGGACTTCCCCACCGAGGGCCCGATCCTGGCGGCCGCGCAGATGGTCGTGCGCTGCGTCCACGACGCCTTCCCGAGCCTGAAGCGCGTCGTCGTCAGCCGATCGGGCTACTACTGCGCGGCAGGACGCGTGGTGAGCGGGTTGGACCTCCCGCTGCCGGCCCGCGCCCGGGGGCTCGGCGCACGGGTCGCGCAGTACCTGCGCATCCACGCCACCGAGCTCGACGTCGCCTTCGTCGTCCACGACGCCCAGACCTGGGCCGCCGACCAGCCCGAAGCCGGCTGGCGTCCGTACGCCGCCACCGACGGCTCCCGCACCGCCGCCGGCCTGGTGCGTGACCGGGTCTTCGTCGCCGTGAACGGGGGGTCCTGCTGATGCTCGACCGGATCCGAGCACTCCTCACCCGCGCCCGCGACGCGGCCACCGGCGGCGAGTCCGACCAGGGCCTGTGGACCGGTCTGTTCGTGCTGGTGCTGGCCCTGGTCGTCGCCGCCGTGCTGATCTTCGCGGGCGGCGGTGGCCCGGGTCCGCAGCCGCAGCAGCTGCCCCAGGCGCTCCCGACGTCGACCATGGACGCCGAGGGCGCCTGGAACCCGTACGCCGAGGTGCCGGGCGCCGCCGGAGCCGCGAGCCGTGCCACGGGCCAGTGGACGCCCGTCGTCCAGCGCTTCGTGACGACCTTCCTGGGCGCCTCCCACGACCCGCACTGGCTCGCCGCGATCAGGTCGGCGGTGACGCCCCAGCTGCTCGGACGGCTGCGCCACGTGCAACGCAAGCGCGTCCCGACCGGCGTCCCCGGGTCGATCAAGGTCCAGGCCTCGGGGACCTACTCGGTCGACCTCACGGTGTCCTTCGGCAGCGACTCCGCCCTGGGGGTGCGGGTCGTGGACCTGCCGAAGGACGACCGTGGCTGGATGGTCTACAGCTACGAGTCCCGCTGACCTACTGCAGCGTCATCACCGGCTCGCCGTTGACCAGCCCGTTGCCGGACCGCGTGCAGGTGCCACCCCGGACCGCGCCGCCGTTGTAGGCCTGCCGGACGCAGCTGCGGATCGCCAGCTGACCCCAGTAGCTCGGGTGCAGCGACTCCTGGATGTAGTACGGGCTGCTCCCCGCGGTGGTCACGGTGCGGATCTGGTTGACCCACTCGGTCTTGTCGACCGCGCCGGCGGACTGCCAGCTGGCGACGCCCATCTCCTCGTACAGGCCGACACCCGTCTCGCACAGCCGGCGCCCGTTGAGCGCCGAGGACAGGTTGAGCACCTGGGCGTTGGTGATCCCGGCCTGGGTGATCGCTCCGGTGACGGTGTTGTTGATCGTGGGCAGGGCGGTGCCGTTGGCCCAGTTCGCATCGTTGTTCCAGAAGCCGCAGCCGCCCGTGCTCTGCCGCGTGTAGCCGCTCTCGCCGTAGCGGAAGCCCGAGCCGTTCGGGATCGGCGACGGGTAGGTCTGCACGAGCATCGACCACTGGCTGTCGAGGTACCCGGCGTTGCGCATGGCAGTGCGGACGTTGGTGAGGGCGGTCGCGATGTGCGACTTCACCGTCGCGATGTTGGTCGAGGTGAAGTTGCTCGTGACGCTGCTGTCGTCGTTGCAGTAGTCCTTCCACCACGACGGGGAGCCGAGGAAGTCGGTCACGCAGTCCTGCACGATCGAGCCGAAGTTGAAGTCGTTGCCGCCGATGGAGACGGCGACCATCTTGACGTTGTGGGTCGTCGCGAAGCCCTGAAGCATCAGCGCCTGACCCTGGTTGCTGCCGCTCGTGGCGAAGTCCAGGCCGGGCTTCCAGTACCCGTCGCTGCTGGTGTACGACGAGGTCTCCGCACCGGAGCAGGCGAGGTTGAGCCCGTTGACGCCACCGCCGATGTAGATCTCCGCGCTCTTGGAGCGGTGGCAGCGGTTGATGACCTCGCCGGTGTTGGTGGCGTTGTCGTCGTAGGCCGTCGAGCCGAGCGCGTCGGCGCGGGTCGAGTCGGAGTTGGAGGCTCCTGCCCACCGCCCGGCCTCACCGGAGATGTAGGAGTCGCCGACGGACACGACCCAGGCGGCGCCGGATCCGGGCCCGTCGGCGTGGGCTGCGGGGACGCCGATCGGGGCGATGGCCGATGCGCCGGCGAGGGCGAGAGCGGCGAGGGCTGCGCGTTTCACAGGGGGAGCCTCCTGGGCGAGGGCCCGCGGACGCGGGCCGACCAGAGGCGAACATAGTGACCGGGATCACACCTTGGCTAGAACAAGTTACTGCCGAGTCGGTGAATCTCAGGCGATGTCTCGATACGTCCGGTCGCGTGCTCGCAGGCTCGCACGCGCGGGCACTCGACCTCCCTTCGCGACGCGTCGCACTCGTTCCTCGTGCGCCGCTGCTCAGGAGAAGTCGAGGGCGGTGCAGACCCAGTGCTCGTCGATCCGCTCGAAACGTGCGGCGACCGCCCGGCCGCGGTCGCCGTAGCGGGCGTGGACGCCGCACTCGACGACGGTGTCGCTGAGGAAGCACGCGTGGACGCTGTGGATCCGGGGCCGGACCGGTTGCACCCGGCCCAGCCCCGGCCGGTGGTCGCCCGCCTTGCCGACCAGCCAGGCACGGCGGCGGAGATCGGCGTACACCTCGGGTGCGGTCCAGCGCACGAGCTGCGATGCGGGGCGGTCGCCGCCCACGATCTCCAGGGCCGCCTGGACGTAGCGCCGGGTCCACTGGTCGATGGTCTGGCGCAGCCGGCGGTCCAGCGGGAGGACGACCGAGGCGCTCGCGCTGCGCCGTCCGCGCACCGCCGGCGGCGAGCAGCGGGGGAGCAGGGCCAGGGCGAGGGTGCCCTGGGTCTCGGCGACCGGCACGGGCAGGCGCAGGCCGGCGTGGACCGGGGTCGAGGAGATGTCGGGGCGACGGGACATGACGGGCACCTATCGGTCGAGGGGGCGGATCGGCGGGAGCTGGAGGCGCAGGCCGGGGTGGATGAGGTCGGGGTCGTCGCCGACGACGGCGGCGTTGTGCGCGAAGAGCCGGTGGCAGTACGTCGCCACCTCGGCCTCGCTCGCGTCCGGTCCGAGGTGGTGCGCGGCGATGGCCCACAGCGAGTCGCCGGTGCGCACGACGACGTCGGCCGCACCGCGCCCGACGCCGGAGCCGGTCGCGCGGTCCGGGAGCGGGAGGCCTGCGATCGCCGAGCCGTGCCCGTGGCCGGAGGGGGCCGCGTGGGCTGCAGCCGGCACACCCGTGGCCAGCAGCGCCACCCCGCACGCGGCCAGGACCGTGCGGCGCAACGGGCCGATCTGTCGGGGGAGTCGGCCGGTCGCCAGGCCGACGACGACGCTCGTCGTGGTGAGCAGCAGGACCAGGCAGCCGAGCGAGGCGAGCGCTCCGCTCGCGGCGACCAGGACCTGGTCGAAGCGGGAGGCCGCGCCGCCGCGGACGACCGTGCGCACCGTCGGCGCGGTGAGCAGCACGGTCGCCGCGGTGGCGGACGCGCTCGCCAGCCAGACGGCGGCGACGCGGAGGGGTGGAGCAGCGGCGTGAGGTGACATCCCGAGAACCTTGCGTTTGCTTGTGTTTGCTTCAGTCTGAGTGCGGATACTCAGAGCGTCAAGCGGTTCTCCACAGCCCTGCCCGATCGGTCCGCGGGGGCCATTTGAGAGGGTGGCGCTCATGTCGTGGGATGAGCACCTCTTCGCCCTCTTCGACGACCTCGAGCACCAGGCGAGCGCCCTGTACGCCGCCGAGCGGGACGCCGAGGTCGCCGACCGGAGCCGCGCGGAGTACCAGCAGGTGACGCTGGGGGCTCGTCTCATGGCATCGCTCGACGCGGAGGTGACCGTGCACGTCGCGGGCGTCGGACCCGTCGAGGGCACCCTCCAGCGGGTCGCCGACGGCTGGCTGCTGCTGGCCGCGCGCGACCAGGACTGGGTGGTGCGGACCGCCGCCGTGCAGTCGGTCGAGTCGGTCTCGGTGCGCGCCGTGCCGGAGGTCGCGTGGTCGCCGCTGGCCAGGATCGGGCTCGGCTCGGCGCTGCGCCGCGTGTCCGAGCTCGGCGAGCGGTGCGTCGTGCGCCTGGTCGACGGTGCTCAGCACGACGGCACGCTCCGCCGCGTCGGTCAGGACTTCTGCGAGGTCGTCACCGGGGAGCAGCGCCGTACGGTGCTGGTGTCCTTCGACTGGATCGCCGCGGTGCAGTCCCGCAGCTGATCAGGTCGCCTGCCGCTGCGCGGCTTGCTCCCTCGCTCGCGCCCAGCGCTCGAGCTCGTTCCTCGCTCACGCTGACGCTCGCTCGGTCGCCACGGCGCGGCCGCTCGCTCAGGTCGCCTCGTCGTCGTACGGCGGACGTACGCCGTCCGGCAGCACCTCGACCGCCGTCGCGGCGGCCGGCGTGTCGGCGTCGGCGAGCGCCTCGGCGAGGTGCTTGCGCACGATCTGGCGGGGGTCGAGGTCGCGCAGCTCCAGGTCGGCGAACTCCGGGCCGAGCTCGCTGCGCAGCTCGTCGCGGGCGTTGTCGGCGAACTTGCGCAGCTGTCGGACCATCTGGCCGGCCTGCTTGGCGATCCCGGGCAGGCGGTCAGGGCCGAGGACGAGCAGCGCGACGAACGCGATGACCAAGAGCTCGGGGAACCCGATGCCGAACATGCCCGCCCCCTGCTCGCGGCCGGATCAGAACTTGCTGGTGGGCGTCAGGCCGAGCTGCATGCCGGCCAGGCCGCGGGTGCGGCCGTCGAGACGGTCCGCGATGGCGGAGACGGCGACCGCGCCCGGAGCGGTCGGGTCTGCCTCGACGATCGGCTTGCCGGCGTCGCCGCCCTCGCGCAGCGAGGTGTCGAGCGGCACCTGGCCGAGCAGCGGCACGTCGTACCCGAAGCGCTGCGACAGCGTCTCCGCGACCCGCTCGCCACCACCGGTGCCGAAGATCTCCAGGCGGTGCTCCTTGCCCTCCGCCGTGCAGTGCGGGCAGGGCAGGTAGCTCATGTTCTCGACCACGCCGACGACGCGCTGGTTCATCATCGAGGCCATGGTGCCGGCGCGCTCGGCGACCTCGGCGGCGGCCTCCTGCGGAGTGGTCACCACGACCACCTCGGCGCCGGGCAGGTGCTGGCCGAGCGAGATCGCGATGTCGCCGGTGCCGGGCGGAAGGTCGAGCAGCAGCACGTCCAGGTCGCCCCAGTAGACGTCGGCGAGCATCTGGACGAGCGCACGGTCGAGCATGGGGCCGCGCCACGCGACGACCTGGTCGCGGCGCGGCTTGAGCATGCCGATCGAGATGACCGAGACGCCCGAGGGCGTGGGGACCGGCATGATCAGGTCGTCGACCTGGGTCGGGCGCGAGTCCGCGACGCCGAGCATCGCCGGGATCGAGTGGCCGTAGATGTCGGCGTCGACGATGCCCACGCGGCGCCCGGCCTTGGCGAGGGCGATCGCGAGGTTGACGGTGAGCGAGGACTTGCCGACGCCGCCCTTGCCGGACGCGATCGCGAACACCTTGGTCAGGTTGCCCGGCTGCGAGAACGGGATCTCCCGCTCGGCCTGGCCCCCACGTAGGTTCGCGTGCAGCTCGCCGCGCTGCTCGGCGGTCATCACGCCGAGCTCGACCTCGACCGCGGTGACGCCGGCGATCGCCTGGACGGCCGCCCGGACGTCGCGGTTGATGGTGTCCTTGAGCGGGCAGCCCGCGACCGTGAGGAGCGCCTTGACGGTGACGGAGCCGCCGTCGATCTCGACGCCCTCGACCATCCCGAGCTCGGTGATGGGTCGCTTGATCTCGGGGTCGTTGACGCCCGCGAGTGCGGACATCACCTGTTCGACGGTCACCTGGCTGCTCACGGCGCCAAGTCTAGGAGGGGCGGTCCGATCGCCTGTCGTCGCCGTCGTCGTGAGACGCCGCACCCTTCTCCAGCTCGGCCAGCAGCGTGCGCAGCTCGGAGCGCAGGAAGTCACGGGTGGCGACCTCGCCGACCGCCATCCGCAGCGAGGCGACCTCCCGCGCGAGGAACTCCATGTCGGCGTGGGCGCGTGCGTCGGCCTGGCGGTCCTGCTCGGCGATCACCCGGTCGCGCGACTCCTGTCGGTTCTGAGCGAGCAGGATCAGCGGAGCGGCGTACGACGCCTGCAGGCTGAGCATCAGGGTCAGGAAGATGAACGGGTAGCCGTCGAAGTGCAGCCGCTCGGGCGTCGTGCTGTTCCAGGCGATCCACGCGACCACGAAGACGGTCATCCAGATCAGGAATTTCGCGGTGCCCATGAACCGGGCGAACTGCTCGGCGAACACCCCGAAGGTGTCGGAGTCCATCGAGGGGCGCCGGACGAACGGACGGCGCTGCGCGCGCGGCGTGTCCAGGCGTTCGGTACGGCGGGCGTCAGCCACGGTCGACCCCCCGCCGGTTCTGCCGGTCGCGCCAGTTGGCCGGGAGCATGTGGTCGAGCAGGTCGTCGACCGTCACGGCGCCCAGCAGCCGTCCCTCGTCGTCGACGACCGGCGCGGCCACGAGGTTGTACGTCGCCAGGTGGGCCGCCACCTCGTCGATCGTGGCCTCGGGCGGGAGCGACTCCAGCGAGTCGTCGAGCGCACCCGCGACCAGGGTCGAGGGGGGCTCACGGAGCAGCCGCTGGATGTGGGCGACGCCGAGCAGCCGGCCGGTCGGCGTCTCCAGCGGCGGCCGGCACACGTAGACGAGTGCGGCCAGCGACGGCGTGAGGTCGGGGTTGCGGACGTGCGCGAGCGCGTCGGCGATCGTGGCGTCCGGCCCGAGGATCACCGGCTCGGGCGTCATCATCGCGCCCGCGGTGTTCTCGACGTACTGCATGAGGCGGCGGACGTCCTCGGCCTCCTCCGGCTCCATCAGCTGGAGCAGGACCTCCTGGGTCGCCGGCGGCAGGTCGGCCACCAGGTCGGCGGCGTCGTCGGGGGACATCTCCTCCAGGACATCGGCGGCGCGCTCGGTGTCGAGCAGGCCGACGATCTGGACCTGGTCCTCCTCGGGCAGCTCCTCCAGCACGTCGGCGAGCCGCTCGTCGTCCAGGGCCAGCGCCACGGCGGCCCGTCGCTCGGCCGGCAGGTCGTGCAGGATCGCCGCCGCGTCGGCGGGGCGAAGCTCGTTGATGGCCGCCACGAGGTGGGTGGCACCCTGGCCCGCGTCGCGGCGGCTGAGCCCGGTCACGTCGCTCCACTCGACGACGTGGGTCTGCCCACGGCGGCGGAAGCCCTTGCTGGGCTCCTGCACGGCGACCCGGCTGAGGACCCAGTCGCGGGTGCGGGCGGGCTCCATCGCCACGTCGTACACGGTGCCGGTCACGCCCGACGACACGATCGTCACCGTGCGGTCGAGCATCTGCCCGATGACGAGGGTCTCGGTCGAGCGCTGCTCGAAGCGACGCATGTTGAGCAGCCCGGTGCTGTAGACGTGCGAGCTGTCGATATTGGTCACCCGGGTCATCGGCACGAAGATCCGGCGACGGCCGAAGACCTCGGCGACCAGGCCGAGGACCCGCGGCTGGGCCGCGTCGGTCCGCATCGTCACCACGATGTCGCGGACCTTGCCGACCTGGTCTCCCTGCGGGTCGAAGATCGGGAGGCCCACCAGCCTGGCGACGAAGACGCGCGACGGGGTGACGCTCACGGCCCAACGTTATGGCATCGCTCAGGTGGACCGGTGCAGGTGCCGACGAGTTCTGTGGAGACCGATCGGGTCAGGTACCGTGTCGGGACAGTCGTTGACGGAGGGTGTTCGAGGGATGCGCAGCCGTGGCCGGCGGGTCGCACCGAAGACCCGCCCGTTGGTGCTGGTCGCCGCGACCCTGCGTCGCGCGGCGAAGCCCGCGAGCTGGACCCATGACGGCCTCACCGCCGTGCTGGCGTGCCTGACGGTCGTCGGGGTGGTCGTCGCCGTCATCTGGCACGGCCAGTCCTCCGGCAGCGCGTCCCTGGCCGCCGCCCAGCAGTCCCCGTCGGCCTGGTCCGCGGTCGTGTCGACCGACGGTCCGAGCGCGTCGCCGAGCACCATCAGCAGCGCGAGCGCACCGCGGCCGGCCGCTGTGAAGCCCCTGCGGCCGGTCACGAACGCGCACGCCAGGCAACAGCTCCTCGCGAGGATCGCCGAGCGCAGCGCGAAGCGCGATGCCCAGCCGGTCACCTCCTCGATGCGGGTCGCCAGCCTCAACATCCTCGGCAGCAACCACGTCGGCCGCGGGCTCGCCCGGGCGGCGGGGGAGGCGTCGCTGCTCGAGAACCGCGGCGTGGACATCGTCGGCCTGCAGGAGGTCCAGCGCGACCAGCGGCAGGTGTTCCTGCGGCAGATGCCGTCGTACACGATGTGGCCGCAGGACGCCGTGGGCCGACAGGGCTACCGGCTCCAGATCATGTTCCGCACGTCGCAGTATGAGATGGTCGACGGCGGCTCGGTCAACTCCCCGTTCGTCGGGATGTCGGTGCCCATGCCGTACGTCCTGCTGCGCGACCGCTCCACCGGCGTCGAGTTCTGGGTCGTCGACGCCCACCTGTCCCCGCAGGGGCGACAGGGCGAGCGCAACGCCGGCACCGTGATCCAGCAGGCGCTGGTCGACCGGCTCAACGACACCCACCCGGTGGTCATGGTCGGCGACATGAACGAGCACGCCTCGTGGTTCTGCCGGATGGCCTCGAACGTGCCGGTGTTCTCGGCGAACGGTGGCTCCTCCTCGGACTGCACGCCCCCGGGCCCGCTGCGGATCGACTGGATCGTCGGCAGCGACGACGGTGACAGCACCGTGTCCTTCAGCGACTACGCCCAGGACGACACGACCAAGCGGCTCCGGCTCAGCGACCACTACCTCGTCTACGCCACCGCCTCGGTCACCGCCACCCCGTCCACGTCCGCGGCGCAATAGCGGCTCCGGCCAGGGCATTTCGGAATATCCTGATCGCATGCGCGCACTCGTCTCCCTCGCCTCCATCGCCGCAGCGGCGACCCTGCTCGCCGGCTGCGGATCGGGCGGCGACACGGCGACGGACCCCGCGAGCGTCGGTACGACGGCCGCGAGCCCGGCCACCACGAAGCCGTCCGCGCCGGCGCCGAAGCTCCCCGAGTGCGCCTCGATCTGGAAGGTCGGCGCCACGCTTCCAGCCCGCTACAAGGGCTGCCAGGTGAACGGCGCGAAGGGCCCGTCGTACATTTACCACTGCGAGATCGGCAGCCGGATCGCGTCGTACGGGACCGACCTCTACGCCATCCTCGGCCGCAAGGTCACCCAGGCTTCACCCTCCCTCAAGGCGGACGCCGACTGGAAGTACCTCTTCAACCACTGTGTCGGCTGAGATACGACGTGCAGGAGTGGCGCGAGGTACTGTTCTGATCAGGCTGGGGGCGTAGCACGACTCGTGCGTGCCCGGCTGGGGGTCGGGGAAGTTCGGCAACGAGCCCTTCCGAAGCGAGTATTGAGGAGTCTTTTCTGATGCGGATGCTCCGCGCTGGTGCAGTCCTTCTGAGTTCTCTGGGTCTGATGGTCGCTGCGAACGGTGCACCCGTGCACGCGTCGACCGACCACCCGACCGGCTACACGACGGTCGCTCACGTCCGGAAGCCGGTGCCCACGCCACCCGACCACTACTACGTGCGGCCCGGCGTCAGGTTCAACGACCCGTACAACCGCAACGGCCACAGCGCCGTCACGATCCGGCGGACGCTCGTGCGCACGATCAACAGCACCACCAAGGGCGACCACATCATGATCGCCTCCTGGAACATTCGAAGCCGTGCGTACGTCGACGCGCTCGTCGCCGCGAACAAGCGCGGCGTCGGGATCCGCATCGTCATGGACCGCGGCAACGCGAACCCGGCTGCGCCGAACCCCGACTACCGCCGGCTCGCGCGGGCGTTCGCGCCGACCGCCAAGGCGCGGCTCCCCGAGAACCGCAGCTCGATCAAGCGGTGCGTGTCGTCGTGCCGCGGGCGACGGGGCATCGCGCACAGCAAGTTCTTCCTGTTCGACCACGTCGGCACGCGCAACTGGGTCGTCATGTACGGCTCGAACAACGCCACCGACATCGCGGCGAACAGCCAGTGGAACGACCTGTACACGATCGTCAACAACCAGGACATCTACAACGAGTTCGGCCGGATCTTCGTGCAGATGAAGGCCGACCACAACCTGTACGGCAAGGCCTACGTCCACGACGTCACCCCGATCCGGACGTTCAACTTCTACCCGTACCAGGGCCCCGTGGCCGCGGCGGCCGGCGACCCGGACCTCAACCGGCTCAACCAGATCCAGTGCAACGGCGCCACCGGCGGCACGGGCACCAACGGCCACACCAAGGTCCGCATCGCCCAGGACGCCCTCCTCGGCGACCGCGGCAAGGCGATCGCGAACCGCCTCGTCACGATGCAGCGCCGCGGTTGCGACATCCGGCTGGTCTACTCGCTGCTCGGCGGCAACATCAGGACCATCCTGAAGAACGGCCACGTCCCGACGTTGCAGTACTCCTACGACCGCAACCGCGACGGGATGTACGACATCTACCTCCACATGAAGGACATGGCGATCAGCGGTGTCTTCCGTGGCAAGACCGACGCGCGGGTCGTCATCAACGGCACCGCCAACTGGACCCCGGTGGCGCTGCAGAGCGACGAGGTCGTCGCCGAGATCAACAGCCCGTCGATCACCGCGAGCTACATCAACTGGATCGACTACCTGTGGCACCACCGCCCCTCCAGCTGGGGTCCGGTCAACCTCGCTCCGGTCAGCTCGACCGGCTCGATCGACCGTCCGGTGGTCATGCCGAACGGCCAGGTCGTGGTGCGTCACGTCCGCAAGGTCGACCCCTACGCCCTGATGAAGAAGGAAGGGCTCTGACCCGAACGGACCAGGAGGTCTGGTCGATCGTCGATAGACGTCACACCAGTCACATGGTTAACATCTGAGCATGTCACGAAGGGCGACGGCGCTGTCTTGCGCCGTCGCCCTCGTCGTCTGCCTGCTCGCGCTGGTGCTCGTCGGCGGTCGTACGCCGAACCGACCCGACGCCGCCGTCCAGGCGGGATCCGGTGTCTCGTGCGCCGACGTGCTGGTCGTCGGCATCGACGGCAACGGTGAGCGGCCGGCGGCCGGCCACCGGTTCGGGCGCACCGTGGACGCGGTCACCCGGGTGTACACCGACCGCATCATCGGCGCCCGGCGTACGGTCCGTACGTACCGGATCGGCGCCTGGACGCCCACCCTGGCCACCCTGACCCGAGGTGCGCTGCGCAACCGCGGCGCCCGGATCGCCCTGCGGACCCCGTCGGTACGTCGGTGGCTGGCTCCGGTCACGGCGACGGTCGACCGGGCGGCGCCCACGGTCGCCGGGATGCTGCGGACCTGCCCGTCGCAGCAGCTGGTGCTGGTCGGCTACGCCCAGGGCGCCGCGATCGCGCACCGCCTGCTGCTCCGCCTCGGCGGCGCCGGGCTCGGTGGTCGCGTCACCGGCGCCGCGCTGGTCAGCGACCCGTACCGCCGCGCGGGCACCACGGCCACCATCGACGGCGACCCCGCCGCACCGCGACGCCGGGGCGGAGTCGCGAGCCTGCGGCTCAGCCCTGTCGACGACGTACCGGCCCCGTCCGGCACCTACCGGCCCTGGGAGATCTGTACCAGCGGCGACCTGGTCTGCGACACCAACGGGCTTCCGGTCCGGACCTCGGCGTACACCGCCTCGTCGTACGTCCGGCCCGGCCGCGCCGGCCCGGTGGTGCTCCGGCTCCGCGACGACCTCGTCACCGCGTCCCAGGCGTGGCCGGTGCCGGCGACCCGCCAGCAGCTGATCCGGGCGACGAAGGGGCAGCCGGTGAGCGTGCAGCTCGTCGCCGCCGGTGGGACGAACCCGGTGTGGACCGCCTCCAGCCCGCTCCCGGCGGGGCTGACGCTGTCTCCGAGCGGGCTGCTCTCCGGGACCCCGACGCAGTCCGGCCTGTCGACGGTCACCGTGGGCGTCGCAGGCTCGGACCCGGCCACGCCCGCCGCCACGGGCTCCCTCGTCCTCACCATCGCCGGCGATGTCGTCGTCCTGAGCAGCGGCGGCCAGACCACCTGCGAGACCCGCTCCGACGGCACCGCCCGCTGCTGGGGCCGCAACGACTACGGGCAGTTCGGCAACGGCACGCGCACCGGCGGCACGACGCCGGCCGCGGTGAGCGGCACCGGGTGGGCGCAGATCAGCACCTCCGGCTCGACGACCTGCGGCGTCAGGCTCGACCACTCGCTCTACTGCTGGGGCCTCAACAACTACGGGCAGACCGGCCGCGCCCGGTCCGGCCCGGTCACCACTCCTGCACGCGTCGGCACCGCCAGCGACTGGGACCAGGTGGCGGTGGCGTGGTCCCACGCGTGCGCCGTACGCCGCAACGGGCAGCTCTACTGCTGGGGCCAGAACCTGCGCAGCCAGCTCGGCATCGGGTCCACCGGCGGCATCCGCTCCGCGCCGACCCAGGTCGTCGGTGGCGGAGTGTGGACCTCGGTGGAGGTGGGCGGCTGGCACAGCTGCGGCATCCGCGCCGACGGCAGCGCGTGGTGCTGGGGCGACAACGACTTCGGCGCGCTCGGCGACGGCACGACCGTGCGGCGTGACCACCCCGTGCCGGTCGCCGGCGGCCGGTCCTGGACGAGCCTGTCGGTCGGCTGGGGCACGGTCTGCGGCATCACCGCGTCGCAGGACCTCGCGTGCTGGGGCCGCAACCGCAACGGCGAGGTCGGTGACGGCACCACCGCGGCCCATCTCACGCCGTACCAGGTCCGCAGCGGGACGCTGTGGCTCTCGGTCGCCGCGGGGGAGGGCAGCACGTGCGCGGTCGACACCTCGGGCGTCCCGCTGTGCTGGGGTCAGAACCGCTACGGGCAGACCAGCACGGCCGGTGGCACGACGGTGTCGAGCCCCACCGCGCGCTCGCAGTACGTCGGACTCACCCAGATCGCCGCCGGGTGGCTGAGCTACTGCGGGCTGGGCTCCGCCACCGACTGCTGGGGCAACGGCGAGGCGGGATCGCTGGGCGGCACGACCACGCGCACCAGCGCCCGCACAGTCAGTCCCCGCCCGGTCAGCCCCCGGCCGGTCAGCACCCAGCCGGCCATCCCGGTCGCCGAGCAGCGGCAGCTCGACACGATGTCGCCGGCGGAGGTCGCCCGGCACGACCTGGCCGCCCGGCCCGCGGTGGGTGCCCGCTCGGTGCGGCGGACCACCTCGACCACGACCTCGTTCCGGGTGATGACCGAGAACGTCCTCGGCAGCAACCACACCGCTCCCGGCAACGACGCCCAGGAGTACGCGCCCGCCCGGCTGCGCGCGGAGTGGGAGACCGGCCTGATCCAGCAGTTCGGCCCCAGCCTGCTCGGCACCCAGGAGGCGCAGCCGGACCAGGTCGGCGACTTCACCACCACGCTCGGGTCGACGTACACGATCTACCCGGGCGCCGCGCAGGGCTACACCGCGACCCCGCAGTCGCTGATGTTCCGGACCTCGAGCTGGAAGCAGGTGTGGCGCACCAGCATCTCGATCCCGTTCGTCGGCGGCTGGCGACCGCAGCCCGTCGTGCGGCTGCAGAACACCGCGACCGGCGCGGAGGTGTACTTCCTCAACGTCCACTTCGCGCCCGGAGGCATGCAGACGGCCCGGGTCAAGGCGATGAACATCCTGGTCGCCGAGCTGAAGACGCTGGCCAAGGACAAGCTGCCGATCGTGCTCACCGGCGACTTCAACCAGAAGGCGTGGGTCTACTGCCAGATCACCGGCCGTACCGCGCTCCGGGCGGCCAGCGGCGGGTCCAACAACGGCACCTGCAAGCCCCCGCAGCGGATGCGGGTGGACTGGCTGTTCGGCTCGGGCGGGTCGTGGTCGGCGTACCACCTCAGCGACGGGACCGAGGTGAACCGCACGTCCGACCACGCCATCCAGTACGCGACGTACACCGTGGGATAGGTTGCGGGCATGTGGGTCGATCTGGAAGGCATCCACTTCGACGCCCCCTTCGAAGGCTCTGCCGACGTCTACTTCGGTGAGCGACGCGGCTGGTCGTTCACCGCGACCGGCCAGCGGAACGTCGGGTGGCCGCGCAAGCTGGTCCCGTTCCTGGACGGCTGGTCGGACGTGCGGATCCAGGCAGGTGAGCAGCAGCTGTACGCCGGGCGGGTGGCCTTCACCGCGTCCGACCGCGAGGTGGCGCTGGTCAACTCCCGCGGCATCGCGATCGTCGTGGACAAGTGGGGCCTGATCCAGCAGCCGTTCGAGACGCGGGGCGAGGGTGTCGTCGACGCGATCACCGAGGGCGCGGAGCGGATGCTCGAGGTGATGCGGCGCGACTGCGGCATCGAGGGCTGGATCTCCTTCGGCACGCTGCTGGGTGCCGCCCGCAGCGGCAAGGCGATCGGTCACGACTCGGACATCGACCTCTGCTACGTCTCCGAGCAGGAGACCCCCGCGGCGATGACGGTCGAGCTCTGGGGCATCGCCCGGGCCCTGCGCGCCGCCGGCATGAAGGTGGTCGAGAAGAGCGGCAGCTTCATCACGGTGATGGTGCCGACGCCGGACGGCGCCTCGACGGGCATCGACGTCTACACGACCTTCTTCATCGACGGGAACTTCTACGAGACCGCGACCGTGCGCACGCCGCTGCCGCGCGAGGCCGTGCTGCCCCTGACCGAGATCGAGTTCGAGGGCCGGATGATGCCCGCGCCCGCGGACCCGGCACGCCTGATGGAGGTCTCCTACGGCCCCAGCTGGCGGATCCCGGACCCGTCCTTCCAGCACCAGCCGAGCGCGGACATCCACGACCGGTTCGACGAGTGGTTCGGGTCGCTGTTCCGCCAGCGCCGCGACTGGCGCGGGTTCAACCTCGACCAGGCCAAGGCCGACGTGCCCGCGTCCGACTTCGCGCACTGGGTGGGCGACCAGCTCGAGCCCGGCACTCGGGTCGTCGACATCGGCTCCGGCGCGCTGGCCGACCTGCGCCTGCTCGCCGAGCGCGGGCACCCCGCGGTCGGCATGGACTACGCCCACCCGCCGCTGCGGCTGCGCCGGCTGCCTGAGCACGCGCGGATCGAGTGGGTGAACCTGCTCGACGCCCGCGACGTCCTGGCGCGCGGCGCCATCGCGGCGCGGTACGACGGTCCGCAGGTCGTCTACGCCCGGCAGGTCCTCGAGACACTGGACACGGCCGCGACCGAGAACTTCTGGACCCTGACCGGGCTCGTGCTGCGCCGTGGCGGCCGGTTGTTCGTCGAGAGCGAGACCTGGCCGAAGGGCAAGGCCGGGCAGGTCCACCTCACCCGCGGCGGCGGCCGGATCCGGCCGCTCTCGCCACGGGCGGTCGCTGACGCGGCTCGCCGCGCGGGCGGTCGCGTGGTGAGCCAGCACGGAGTCGCCGACGGCGTACGGGCGCTGACGGGGAAGACTCCCGCCACCTGGAGAATGGTGATCGACTTCCCGGCGCGCGCCCCTGAACGGAGTGAGAACAAGTGACCCGCACCCTCTACCTGCACGTGGGTTCGCCGAAGTCCGGCACGACCTACCTGCAGCGGATCCTCGACTCGAACCGCGACCGCCTGGCGCAGGCCGGTGTGCTGGTCGTGGGCGATGCGCACGTCGACCGGGTCCAGGCGGCGCTGCAGGTGCGCGAGGACCCGCGCTGGAAGAAGCTGCCCGCCGGCCGGCAGGACATGTGGGGCACGCTCGTGGCCGCGATCAAGGAATGGCAGGGCGACAGCGCCGTCCTCAGCTACGAGCTGTTCTCGGCCGCCTCGGCCGACCAGGCGAAGCGCGCCCTCGCCGATCTCGGCGACATCGACGTGCACGTCGTCATCACGGCCCGCGACCTCGCCCGCTCGGTCCCGTCGGCGTGGCAGGAGCGGCTCAAGTTCGGCCAGACCGCCGAGCTGGAGGACTGGACCCCGACGGCCAACCGCAAGGAGTGGGGCTGGCTGACGACCGACCCGTCCGCGGTCGCGAAGCGCTGGGGCGCGACGCTGCCCGCCGACCACGTGCACGTCGTGACCGTCCCGCGGGTGCGGTCCGGCGACACCGAGCTGTGGGACCGGTTCGCAGAGGCATGCGGCCTGACCGCCATCCCGGTGGACCTGGCTGTGCCGCGGGTCAACGAGTCGCTCGGCACGATCGAGGCCGAGCTGCTGCGCCGGGTCAACGGCCACCTGCGCGCGCCGCTGAACAGCGACCGCGAGAAGTCGCGCTGGCTGCGTGACACGCTGGCCAACGGCATCCTCGCCGCCCAGGGCAACGAGCCGCTCGGGATGACCGACGCCCAGTTCGCCGACGCGAGCGAACGCGCCGAGAAGGCGATCGCGTCCATCGCGGCCGCCGGGTACGCCGTCCACGGCGACCCCGAGGACCTCCGTGCCACGCGGCCGGAGGGCCGGCTGCCCAGCGAGGTGTCCGAGGCGGAGGTGCTCGACGCGGCGCTCGGCACCATCGTCGACCTGCTCCTCGTGGTCCGCGAGCAGGGCCACGAGCTCGAGGGCCGCCGGCACCGGCGCAAGGCCGAGCGGTCGGCCAAGGGGGTCGTGCGCAGCCTCGTGCAGGGCGCCACGACGCCGTACGTCCGCCGTCGCGACGAGCAGCTGCACGACCGGCTGCAGGCGCTCGAGGCGGAGGTGGTCAAGGACCGGCAGCTGCACCAGCGGGTCGCCGCGCTCAGCGACGTGGTGACCGAGCTGCTGCTGCCGGTGGACCTGCGCGACGGCGAGGTCACCGAGAAGGCGCTGCGCCAGTACCGCCGGGGCGCCCAGTGACGGCGGCCCGCTGATGGCGCCCAACCGCCGCGACGTCCGCGAGGTCGTGCGCCGCAGCGCCGATGTCGCAGGCCTGCTCGAGGTCCGCGCCGACCGGCAGCTCGTCACCCGCCTCGAGGAGGCGGTCCGCGAGAACGCCGGGCTGGGCGTCCGGCTGGCGGCGTTGGTCGAGGAGCTCGAGCAGGCGGTGGTGCCGCTCTTGGAGCGCGACGCCGAGCTGCGGGGCGAGCGGTGAAGCGAACGCCGCGCGTCGCCGCCATCACCATGGTGCGCAACGAGGGCGCCATGCTGCGGCGCTGGGTCGACCACTACGGGCGCGCGCTGGGGCACGACCACCTGCTGGTCCTCGACGACAGCTCCGACGACGGCTCCACCGACCGCCTCGGCTGCAAGGTCCAGCGGGTCAAGCCGATCACCGGGCACTTCGAGCGCGAGCGGATGCGGATCGTCAGCGACGCGGCCGCCAAGCTGCTGCGCAAGCACGACGCCGTCGTGTTCGCCGACGCCGACGAGTTCGTCGTCGCGGACCCGGCACGGTACGACGGGATCGCCGACGCGGTGGCTGCCGGGCGTGACCGGGCCGCCCTCGGCGTGCTCGGGCTGAACGTGGTGCACCACGCGGCCACCGAGCCGGCGCTGGACCTGGCGAGGCCGCTCTTCGAGCAGCGCTCGCTGCTGAAGATGATCCCGCTGCTGTGCAAGCCGTCGGTCAAGCTCACGAACGGGCCGTGGGCTGCGGGCTCGCACGGCCTGCGCGGCAACACCTTCGCCATCGACCCGGCCCTCTACATGTTCCACCTCAAGTTCGCCGATCGTGACCACCTGCTCCGGGTCGCCGATCACCGGCGCGCGATGGTCGCGCTCGACGGGCGCGCGGGGGAGACCAGCTGGCAGTTCAGCGGTGACGAGATGGTCGGTCTGCTCGACCGGATCACCGAGGACCTGACCGACCCGGCGTCGGTCCCGGAGTTCGCCCCGGACGCCGAGGAGCTCGGCCGCATCGTGCAGACCTTCGACAACGGGGTCACCCGGGCGACGGGGCGCCGCCAGGTGGTGGCGATGGAGGGCCGGCCGTTCCGCCGGATCCCGGCGCGCTTCTCCGGCGTCATCTGATCCACGCAGCCCGAGCACACGAATTCCATCGGTGTAGTTCGCGGCTTACCCTTCTCCGATGCCCAAGTGGCTGCTGTGATGGATGTGAAAGGTGTGCATTCATCGGGGTTGCTCGCCGGAGACTGGGTGGGAGAAGAAGATGCGGATGGTGTCCGGCGTACGTCGCGGACTGGTCGTGCTGGCCTGCGCGCTGGTGCTGCCGTTGGCGCTGACGGGCTGCGGGGCCGACACGGGTCACGGCGCGTTGCAGCTCGAGGGCGGCGGGGGAGCGTCGTACCGGCCACCGCGGATCCGGATGGTCCAGGCCAACCTCCGCATCGGTACGCCGGTGCGTAGGTTCCAGGCCGACGTGCGCCGGGTGCTGTCGACGAAGCCCGACTTCGTGACGTACGACGAGGTCGCGCGACGCCACGCCTCCGTGCTCGCTCCGGGCAGCTACCGGCTGTGGCGGCAGGGCGGCATCTACCGCGGTGAGGCCGCCGTCGCGTGGAACTCCGACCGCTGGCACCTGCTCGACCACGGTGTGGTGATGCTGACGAACCGCACCGGGCGGGTGCCGGGCGCCCGTTACGACTGGGGCCGCCGCTACGCGAACTGGGTGACCCTGCGCAGCAGGGGCGGGTTGACCCTGTCGGTGGTCGCAGCCCACTTCCCGCCGGACACCCGGGTCACGCACCACCTGACCGCGCCCGCAGCACGCCGGCTCGGCAGGCTGACCGACCGGCTCGCCCACCGTGGATCGGTCGTCGTGGGCGGCGACCTCAACGTGGGCTACCACTCGCCGACCTACCCGCGGATGATCTTCCGGCGGCACGGCCTGATGTCGACGTACGACGCCCTCGAGCGCCGCCTGATCACCTCCGGCAACGATGTCACCATCGACTACGTCCTGCTGCGGGGCTTCTCGCGGTTCTCGCTGGGTGACCAGTTCGCGCTCGGCCTCAACTCCGATCACAACGCCGTCGGCGTCGACCTGGCACCGCTGCCCGCGACGACCGGGCCGAGCATGGTCCGCTTCGGCGACGGGACCGTGCTCAGCAACCCCGCCGGCTCGGTCCGCGACCGGCACGTCATCGTGCGGATGGCGCTCAAGGCGATCCGCAGCGCGAAGCCGGGATCCTCCGTGCACCTGGCGATCCGCAGCCCCGGGTCGCGGACCGTGGTCCGGGCCCTGGCGGCGGCGTACCGCCGGGGCGTGCACGTCCAGGTGATCAGCGGGTCCAGCGCGTCGCGGGGCTACACGCGGCTCGCGCACGTGCTCGGTGGCGACGTACGTCGGAAGAGCTGGGCGGTCTACCGGCCGGACGGCTTCGCGATGCTGTCGTCCACGGTGCTGCTGGTGAGCCGCTCGGGGGCGACGCCCGCGTTCCGGCTGACCGCCTCGGCGTCGCTCGGCCGCGCCACGAACAGCGGCTGGCACCGCGCGTACCTGTCGACGACCAAGGAGAGGTACGACAACTCGTTCCGCTCGTTCTTCGCCGCGGCCCGCTGACGCGCTCAGCGAGCGGTGGCGCGGATGTGCTCGGCGACCGCCATGGTGAGCGCCGCTGCGGAGGCGCGGGCGAGCAGGGCGGGGTCGACGTCCGCGGGCTCGACGCCGGGGACGTCCACCGGCGTGAGGTCGGCGAGGTCGCCCGCGACCCGGACGCCCGAGGCCCGCACGCGCGCCACCGTGGCCTCCGTCTGCGCGCGCACCCAGTCGTCGACGGCCAGCCCCAGGCGCGGCTCGTCGCCAGCGAGGGCGGAGAGAGTCTTCTTCGCGATGAGGAACTTGCGCAGCCGCTGACCGGCGGGGAAGCCGAGCCCGTCGGCGTCGAGGGCCGCGTTGAGGTCGCGCAGCACCAGCGTCGACGCCAGCCCGAGCGACTCGTTGCGCCGCGGGACGGGCAGGCTCGGGTCGAGGGGGAGGCTCGTGGCATCCACGAACCGCTCCGCCAGCACGCCGGCGGGAGCTCCCGGGTGCGGCAGCGTGACCAGCGTGACGCGATCGGCTCCGACCCGGCGTACCCAGGCATCGACGATCCGGGCGAGGTGCTGCTGGCGCCAGAACGAGCGACCGGCTCGGGTCGCCTCCGGCGGGACCCCACCCGACCCCGGGGCAGCTGCCTCGGCGTCGGCCCGGTAGTCGACCCAGGTCCAGCTGCGGCCGTTCTGAATCGTCTCCTGCCACATCGAGACGAGGGTGCGGTTGAGGTCACGGGCGGTGATGACGACCTCGACCCGCTCCGCCCCGAAGGCCTCGAGGACCCGGTCGGCCGTCGCTTCGCGGATCGGCCCGAGGTACTCCATCGAGATCACCGCATCGCCGGGGTGCTCGGCGACCGACGCGGTCAGCGCCGCCCAGCGGTCTCCGGGACCGGAGCTGACCAGGTCGTGGACGGCGTCGGACTGGTCGCTCCAGCGTCGTCCGGGGACCAGCACGCCCGCCTCCGCGAGGCGGGCGTGCTGGGCGAAGAGGGCAGCCTGGACGTAGCTGGTGCCCGACTTCATCGTGCCGACGTGCAGCACCACCCGGCGTGCCATGGTCGTGGTGGGACCTGTCAGCCCTTGAGCGCGTAGTCCTTGAGCAGCGACCGGCCGATGATCATCTTCTGGATGTCGGAGGTGCCCTCGCCGATCAGCATGAACTTGACCTCGCGCATCAGGCGCTCGATCTCGTACTCCTTGGAGTAGCCGTAGCCGCCGTGGATCCGGAAGGAGTCCTCGACGACCTCGTTGGCGTACTCCGAGGCGACCATCTTGGCCATGCCGGCCTCGACGTCCATCCGCTTGCCGGTGTCCTTCAGGCGCGCGGCGCGGACCATCATCGAGTGGGCGACCTCGACCTTGGTGGCCATCTCGGCGATGCGGAAGAGCACCGCCTGGTGGTCGGCGATGATCTTGCCGAAGGTCTTGCGCTGCTGGGCGTAGGCGATGCCCAGCTCGAAGCCGCGCCAGGCCAGGCCGCAGGCGCGGGCCGCGACGTTGACGCGGCCGACCTCGACGCCGTCCATCATCTGGAAGAAGCCCTTGCCGGGCTCGCCGCCGAGGATCTGGTCGGCGGAGATGCGGTGGTCCTCGAGGATGAGCTCGGTCGTCTCGACACCCTTGTAGCCCATCTTGTCGATCTTGCCGGGGACGGTGACGCCCTGGGCGGTCTCGCCGAAGCCGGCTTCCTTCTCGACCAGGAAGGTGGTCATGTTCTTGTAGACCGAGTCGGCACCCTCGTCGGTCTTGGTCAGCAGCGCGACCAGCGTGGAGGTGGCGCCGTTGGTCAGCCACATCTTCTGCCCGGTGATGGAGTACGAGCCGTCCTCGAGCTTGGTGCCCTTCGTCGACACGGCGGAGACGTCGGAGCCCAGGCCGGGCTCGGACATCGAGAACGCGCCGCGGACCTCGCCGGTCGCCATGCGCGGCAGGTACTTCTGCTTCTGCTCCTCGGTGCCGTGCTGCATGAGCAGGTAGGCCACGATGAAGTGGGTGTTGATGACACCCGAGACGCTCATCCAGCCCCGGGCGATCTCCTCGACCACCAGGGCGTAGGTCAGCAGGGACTCGCCGAGGCCGCCGAACTCCTCGGGGATGGTCAGGCCGAACACGCCGAGCTCCTTGAGCCCGTCGACGATCTCCTGCGGGTAGGTGTCGGAGTGCTCGAGGTCCTGGGCGACCGGGATGATCTGCTCGTTCACGAACTGGCGAACGGCCTTCAGGATCTCGGTCTGGTCCTCGGTGAGGCCCTCGGTCTGGCACAGCGTCGGCATCTGGTCACCTTTCGGGTCATGGACCGATCAACCCGCGCACTCTACCCGTGGGTACGCCGCCGGAGTGCCGCTGCGGCAGCCCTCGGACTGCGGCGTTTGCCACACTCCCGGCGTACCTAACATGCGGCCATGACGATCGACAGCGGTGACTCGACCGAGCGCAGGCGCTCCCGGATGCGGACGATGCTCGACGTGGACCAGACCATCGTGAAGCTCGACGAGACGGCCGACCGGCTCAACGAGACCCTCGACACCTTCGCCGGCCTGCTGGTCGACTTCACCGCGGCGCTGCGCGAGTTCAACACCTCGGTGGCGGGCTTCAACGGCAGCGTGGGCGGGTTCGACGCGGTCGTGACCAAGGCCGACGGCCTGCTCTCGCGGGCCGACGGGCTGCTCGCGCCGTTGCTCGCCGGCCAGCAGCTGGGCGACCAGCTCAAGGCGGCCAGTGCCGTCGCCGGCCAGGCCGCCACGGCCGCCGTACGCCGTGGCGTGGCGGCCGGCCGTGGCCTCGCGGGCCTCACCGGGCAGAATGACCGCTCGTGAGCGAGACGGCCAGCAAGACCAACCCGGGCAACTTCTTCGAGGACTTCACCGTCGGTCAGGTCATCGAGCACGCCACGCCGCGCACCGTCACCGAGGGTGACCGGGCGCTGTACGGCGCGCTCTACCCGACCCGGTTCGCGGTCCCGTCGTCGGCGGCCTTCGCCGCCTCGGTGGGCCTCGACCCGCACCCGGTCGAGGAGCTGATCGGCTTCCACATCGCCTTCGGCAAGACCGTCCCGGACATCTCGCTCAACGCCGTGGCGAACCTCGGCTACGCCGAGTGCCGTTTCCACCAGCCGATCGTGCCCGGAGACACTCTGTCGACCGGGTCCGAGGTCATCGGCCTCAAGCAGAACTCCAACGGGAAGTCGGGCGTGGTCTACGTCCGCTCGACGGCCACCAACCAGCGCGGCGAGGTCGCGCTCGAGTGGTGCCGCTGGGTGATGGTGCACAAGCGGGATGTGGACGCTCCCGCCCCCGAGGCGATCTTGCCCGAGCTGAAGCCGGCACTGGCCGCGACCGACCTGGTGATCCCGGCGGGGCTGGACTTCTCGGCGTACGACTTCGTGGCAGCGGGCGAGCCGCACCGGTACGACGACTACGCGGTCGGCGAGAAGATCGACCACGTCGACGGCGTCACGCTCAGCGACTCCGAGCACAAGATGGCGACCCGGCTCTGGCAGAACACCGCCAAGGTCCACTTCAACGTCGAGGCCCGGCCCGACGGGAACTGCCTCATCTACGGCGGTCACATCATCTCGATGGCGCGCGCGCTGTCCTTCAACGGCCTCGCCAACGCCCAGCTGGTCGTCGGCATCAACGCCGGCTCGCACGTGGCCCCGGCGTTCGCCGGCGACACCGTCTACGCCTGGTCCGAGGTCCTCGACAAGGCCGAGATCTCCGACTCCGTGGGCGCGCTCCGGCTGCGGCTGGTCGCGACCAAGGGCCGCGACGCGACCACCACGCTGCGCGGCGAAGACGGGAAGTACGCCGCCGGCGTGCTGCTCGACCTCGACTACTGGGTGCTCATCCCGCGTTGACGTCGCGGATCACGTAGGTCACGCCGGCGTCGGCGGCGCGCTGCATCGGGTTGACGGCGACGCTCCGCGGGGCGTCGGCGCCGGCCGGCCAGTCGACCTTCACGTCGCCCGACTGCGGGTCGTTGGCGATCGCGATGATGTCGTTGATCGTCTTCTTCACGTACGTCGGCACCGGGCCGCCCTTGTGCATCCCGCCCACGATCTTCGCGCCGGCGACCTGACCGTTCTTCACGGTGATGTCGACCGGGCCGACGAGCGGGCAGTAGCACAGGACCTGGAGTCGGTAGGTGTAGTCGGCCGGGGAGTAGAGCGGGTAGCTGCCGGCGCTGGCGGAGGTCGTCGTGGTCGGCGACGTGGACGTGGTCGCCGGGTCGGCGGCGACCTGGTCGTCGCTGCCGCAGGCGGAGAGCGCGGCGAGGAGGCCCGCCGCGGCTGCTGCGGTGACCAGGGGACGGTTCCAGGTGCTCATGCTTCCTCCGACGTTCGCGGGTCCCGATGGGTTCCGGTGCTCGCCAGCCGATACCGGTGAGGACCCCCGCTCTCGATCCTGGCACGGTTGACCCGTGGACAGCAGCGAACTCTGGATCGTCCGGCACGGCGCCACCGAGTGGAGCACCAACGGACGGCACACCTCCGTCACCGACCTCCCGCTCCTGCCCGAAGGGGAGGCCGGCGCGGCCGACCTCGCGCCACGGCTCGCGGGCGTCGGGTTCGCGCAGGTGCTGACCAGCCCGCTCGCGCGGGCCCGGAAGACGGCGGCGCTCGCCGGCTTCCCGGACGCCGAGGTCGACGACGACCTCGTCGAGTGGAGGTACGGCGACTACGAGGGCCTGACCACGCCCCAGATCCGCGAGTCCGTGCCGGGCTGGACGGTCTGGTCCGATCCGTGCCCGGGCGGCGAGTCCGCCGAGCAGGTGGGGGAGCGGCTCGACCGGGTGGTCGCCCGCGTCCGCGCGGTCTCGGGACGCACGCTCGTGTTCGCCCACGGTCACAGCCTCCGCGTGCTCACGGCGCGGTGGCTGGGACTGCCCGCCACCGAGGGCCGGCTGTTCCGGCTCGACACCTCGACGCTGTCCACGCTGGGCTACGAGCGCGAGAACCCGGTCGTCCTGCGCTGGAACGCTTGACGTCGGGCGCACCGCCCACCACGGTTGGGGCCATGAGCTCGCCCCTGGTCGCCGGATGCACCCGCTGCGCCGCACCGATCGCGCAGCTCGACGAGCTCACCTGGTCGTGCCCGGAGCACGGTGAGGTGATCCCGGTGTGGCGCCCCAGGGCCGCGACGTACGACGGCTTCGCGGCCCACCTGGAGCGGGCCGGCTCGTTCCCGACATACCTGCCGTGGCCGCTGGGCCCCGGCTGGACGGTGACCGACTTCGCGGTCGTCGCCAACGCCGAGTCCGCGCGCGCCACGCTGACGTGCGTCACCGGCAGCAGCGCGCTCGACGGACCCGTGGACGTGATCGTGATCAGCGAGGAGCCCGGCACCGGCCTCGGCGCCCGGGTGGCGGGCCTGCTCACGGGTGATCTCGGCGAGCGCGTGGACCCCGGTGGGGAGGTGGGCGAGGGGACCTCGCTGGTGAAGGTGCGGCTCGGCACCTATCCCGTCGGCCTGTGGCCGGTGTCGGTCAGCGGTGTCGGTGGCGAGCTCGACCGCTCGGTGCTCGCGGGCGAGGCCGAGGGGCGCTGGCTGTGGCTGGTGCTGCGGCCGGCCTCGGCGATCCTGCTGCTGCGCGACGACTGGATCCTGCGCGACGTCTCCGCGACCGGACCGCAGCTGGTCACGCTGCCCTTCGGAGGGCCGGCACCGCAGTGGTGAACCTCGTCCTGATGACCGAGGTCTTCGTGACGCTGTTCGTGATCATGGACCCGGTCGGCACGGTCCCGATCTTCCTGTCGCTCACGGCCGGCCGCTCGCCGGCCACGACCCGCCGCGCGGCCTGGCAGGCGGTCGGTGTCTCGTTCCTGGTCATCACCGCGTTCGCGCTCGTCGGCCAGCAGATCCTCAGCTACCTGCACATCACGCTGCCCGCTCTGCAGGGCGCGGGCGGACTGCTCCTGCTGCTCGTCGCGCTCGAGCTGCTCACTGGCAACGACCAGGAGCCCCAGGCGAACGGCGAGGTCAACGTGGCGCTGGTGCCGCTCGGCACCCCGCTGCTCGCCGGCCCCGGCGCCATCGTCGCCACCATGCTGTTCGTACGCCGGATCGACGGCGTATCCGACGGCCTGGCGGTCGCCCTCGGCGTGATCGGCGTGCACCTGACGATCTGGCTGGCCATGCGCTTCTCGCTGCCCATCGCCCGGATCCTGCGCGACGGCGGCGTGCTCCTGGTGACCCGGATCGCCGGCCTGCTGCTGTCCGCGATCGCGGTGCAGATGGTGGCCGACTCGGTCCGGGCCTTCGTCAACCAGGGCTGAGCTACTTGCGGCCCATGCCCTGCAGCCGCTGCAGCGCCGGGCGGGGGACCAGCCGGCTGACCGCCACGATCGCCTTGTAGCGCTTCGAGGGGATCGACATCGCCTTGCCGGCGTCGAAGTCGGCCAGCGCCTCGCGGACCAGCCGCTCGGGCTCGAGCCACAGCACCCGCGGAGCGCTCGCGTCGCGGTCGATGCCGAGCCGCCGGTGGAACTCGGTCTTCACGAAGCCCGGGCAGAGGGTCATCACGTTCACCCCGGCTCCGGCGTACTCCTGGTGCGCCCAGGCGCCGAAGCTGTTCACCCACGCCTTGGCAGCGCTGTAGGTGCCGCGCGGGAGGAACGCCGCGACGCTCGAGACGTTGATGACGCCGCCGTGGCCGCGCCGGACCATCCCGCCGAGCGCGGCGTGCGTGAGCCGTAGGACGGCGGTCACCAGGACGTCGTGCTGGGCGACCTCGAGCTCGACCGGGTTGTCGAGGAAGCGCTCCTTGAGCCCGAATCCGGCGTTGTTGACGAGCAGGTCGACCGGGCGGCTCGCGTCGGCGAGGCGGTCGGCGACGGTCTGGAGCTGGGCGGGGTCGGTGAGGTCCGCAGGGATCGTCTCCACCTGGACGCCGTACGTCGCCCGCAGGTGCTCGGCCACCTCGGCCAACCGGGCCGCGTCACGGGCCACCAGGACCAGGTCGTCGCCGCGGGCGGCGAGCTGGACGGCGAACTCGTGGCCGATGCCGGCGGTGGCCCCGGTGATCAGGTCGGTCGACATGCGGTCAGTCAAGCACGGGGATGCGGGCGCACGCGGGGTGAGTCCGGCATGATGGGCCACGATGTCCACGCCCCAAAGCACCGTGCTCGCCGTCGCCAACCAGAAGGGTGGCGTCGCGAAGACCACGAGCGTCGCCTCCATCGGCGCGGCGCTGGCCGAGGCGGGCCAGCGCGTCCTGCTCATCGATCTCGATCCTCAGGCCTGCCTGACGTTCTCGCTGGGCATCGACCCCGAGGACCTGGAGCTGTCGGTCCACCAGGTGCTGACCAAGGGCACGGCGGTCACCGACGTGATCATCACGACCGAGGACGGCGTCGACCTGCTGCCCGCCACGATCGAGCTCGCGCGCGCGGAGGCGGACCTGCTGACCCGCACCGGTCGCGAGCACGTCCTGCGCGGCGTGATCGAGGACCTCGTGGCCGCCGGCGAGCACTACGACTGGGTGCTGCTGGACTGCCCGCCGTCGCTCGGCGTGCTCACGGTCGCGGCGCTCACGGCCGCGAACGGCGTGCTGGTGCCGCTGCAGTGCGAGACCCTGTCGCACCGCGGTGTCGGCCAGCTGCTCGACACCGTGCACGACGTACGCCGCTTCACCAACCGCGACCTCGAGGTCTGGGGCGTCCTCCCCACGCTGTACGACGGACGCACCAACCACGCGCGCGCCGTGCTCGACACGATCAGCGACACCTACAGCCTCGAGGTCATCGAGCCGCCGATCCCGAAGACCATCAAGTTCGCGGAGGCCCCGGCCGCGGGCCGGTCGATCCTCGCGACCAGCCGCACCAGCAAGGGCGCGGCGGCCTACCGCGAGGTCGCGGCCAACCTGATCGAGCGGGCAGGACGTCGTGGCCGCCGGTAAGCGCGCCGCCCGTCCCGAGCCGAAGCGGCGCGCGACGCCGCCGAGTGGCCGGCACCGTGCGGTCAAGCCGCGCTACGGACGCATCGTCGCCGCCTCCATCGCCGCGGTCGTGACCCTGGTCGCGGTCGTGGGCGGATTCGGTTGGCTGCCGCATGGCGGCTCGCCGTCGGCGGCAGCGGCACGTCAGGCGGCCGCCCAGGTCCGGCAGCCCACACCCCCGGCCACGACGCCGAGCAGCAGCCCGTCGACCACGGCCTCAACCAGCGTGACGCCCCGCACCACCCAGGCCCGCACCGTGGTCCCGAGCACCGCCCTGCCCGCCGACTCAGGCAGCGGTCGACGCGTCGTCTTCAGCCAGAGCGAGCAGCGCGTCTGGCTGGTCAACCACAACGACGACGTACGCCGCACCTACCTGGTCTCGGGAAGCGTCACCGACAACCTGCAGCCCGGCACCTACCAGGTCTACTCGCGCTCCCGCTGGGCCGTCGGCGTCGACGACTCCGGCACCATGCAGTACTTCGTGCGCTTCACGCACGGCCCGACCGGCGCGGCCATCGGCTTCCACACCATCCCGCAGAAGGACGGCCAGCCGCTGCAGACCGCGTCCCAGCTGGGCACGCCGCAGTCGCACGGCTGCATCCGCCAGGCCACGCCGGACGCCATCGCGCTGTGGGACTTCGCGCCCGAGGGAACGACGGTCGTCGTCACGCCCTGACGGCCACCAGAGCCCAGGAACGCAACAGGCCCCGAGGCGAACCTCGGGGCCTGGTTGCATTGCATCAGCTCGCGTCGGCGGCGGGCTTGGAGCCGCTCGAGCGCCGGCGGCGGCGCCGGTTGCCCGAGCCGGCCGGCTTCTCGCCCTCGGCCTTGGGCCCGGACGCGGCGGGCGCGCCGCCCTCGACCGGGGCGCCACCGCGGGTGCGGGTGCGGTTCCGGTTGCGGTTGCGCGGGGCCGACGTACGCTCGCCGCCCTCGCGGGAGTCGCGCGGCTTGCGCTCGACGGGCGCCGGGGCGACGATGCGGCCCTTGGTGCCCTCGGGGATGCCCTGGTCGTGGAACAGGTGCGGCGAGGTCGAGTAGGTCTCGACCGGCTCGTCGAACGGCAGGTCCAGCGCCTTGTTGATCATCTTCCAGCGGTGCACGTCGGTCGCGTCGACCAGCGTGATCGCGATGCCCGAGGCACCGGCGCGGCCGGTGCGGCCGATCCGGTGGACGTAGGTCTTGTCGTCCTCGGGGCAGGTGTAGTTGACGACGTGCGAGACGCCCGCCACGTCGATGCCGCGCGCGGCCACGTCGGTCGCGACGAGGACCTGGATCTTGTCCTCGCGGAACTTCGCCAGCGCCTTCTCGCGCGCCACCTGGGCCATGTCCCCGTGCAGCGCGCTGGCCTTGAAGCCGCGCTCGACCAGGTCGTCGGCGACGCGCTGCGCCTGTCGCTTGGTGCGGGTGAAGACGACGATCTTGCCGACGTCCTCGGCCTGCAGGACCCGGCCGATGATCTCGGGCTTGTCCAGGTCGTGCGCCAGGTAGATGAACTGGGCGGTGGCGGGCACGGTCGCGTTCTCGTACGACGACTCCGCGCGGATGTTCATCGGGTGCCGCATGTGCATCCGGGCCAGCGCCACGATCGCGGACGGCATGGTCGCCGAGAACAGCATGGTCTGCCGGGTCTCCGGGGTGAGCCGGAGCAGCTTCTCGACGTCCGGCAGGAAGCCGAGGTCCAGCATCTCGTCGGCCTCGTCCAGCACGAGCGCGTGCACGTGGGAGAGGTCGAGGACCTTGCGGTTCGCCAGGTCGATGAGACGTCCGGGAGTGCCGACGACGATGTCGACGCCCGCCTCGAGGGCCTCGATCTGCGGCTCGTAGCCGACACCGCCGTACACGGCGAGGGTGCGCAGGCCGCGGTCCTCGGAGGCCAGGGTGACGTCGCTGTAGACCTGCAGCGCGAGCTCGCGCGTCGGCGCGACGATGAGCGCCTGCGGCTTGCCCTGCGGGATCTCGGAGTAGTCGGGGTCGCTCGGCGCGACGCTGCGCTGGATCACCGGGATGCTGAAGGCCAGCGTCTTGCCGGTGCCGGTGCGTGCCTGGCCGATCAGGTCGGTGCCCATCAGGGCGACCGAGAGGGTCATCTCCTGGATGGCGAAGGGATGCACGATCCCCTTGCGCTCCAGTGCGTCGCAGATCTGCGGCATGACGCCGAGGTCGCGGAAGGTCGGGGTGGTGCTCTGTTCAGTAGTCAGTGTCGTGTCGCTCTCAGGAGTGTCGTCAGCCGGTCGGCAGGCGCCAAGGTTTCGAAGCGGCTGACTCACACTCAGCCGCGCACATACGTGGGTCGGGGTGACCCGGGCGGGCGGCCCGATCGCTCTCTCGAGCGGCCCGGGCAGCGTCTCACCGGTTTCGATGGTATCGGTACCCTGCGCGCATGCCTGCATCCAGCGGCTCGGGGGACGGCACGGAGGTGCCGGAGGACCCGACGTACCGGGCGGCCGTGGTGGACCTGCTCGGCGCCGTCGCGTACGGCGAGATCTCCGCGTTCGAGCGGATGGCGGACGACTCGCGGCTCGCGCCGACCCTCGAGGACAAGGTCGCGCTGGCCACGATGGCGAGCACCGAGTTCGGCAAGGTCGCCCGGCTGCACCAGCGGATCCGGGACCTGGGCGGCGACCCGTTCGCCGCGATGGCGCCGTTCCGCTCGCCGATCGACGACTTCCACGCCCACACCGGCCCGGCCGACTGGTTCGAGGGCCTCGTCAAGGCGTACGTCGGGGATGGGCTGGCCGACGACTTCTACCGCGAGATCGCGGCGACCCTCGATCCCGAGACCCGCGACCTGATCCTGTCCTCGATGCAGGAGGGACCGCACGCGGCCTTCGTCGTGGCGCGGGCGCGTGCCGGCATCGAGGCCGACCCGCGGCTCGGTGGACGCTTGGCCCTGTGGTCGCGCCGGCTGATGGCCGAAGCGCTCACCCAGGCCCAGCGGGTCGCGGCCGAGCGCGAGTCGCTCACGGCCTTCCTGGTGGGCGGGGCCGCCGGCGTACCGGCCTGGGACCTGGTGGAGATCGGCCGGATGTTCGGCAGGCTCAGCGACCGCCACGCGGAGCGGATGCGACGACTGGGTCTGCAGCCGTAGGTCGGCTTCGCCGACGGCTCGCAGGCTCGCCGAAGGCGCTCGCTCCGCTCGCCGCTCAGCTGTTCCGCGCGACCAGGCTCGCTTCGCTCGCGGTCTCGCGGGGCATCCACCCGGGCGGCCCGAACACGTAGCCCGCCCGCTCCCGCCAGCTCGACGTCGACCGGACGCTGCGGATGATCTGCGCGTAGTCGCCGTACTGCAGCTTGAGCATGTTGTAGGTGTTGACCGGCTTGGTGAGTCCGTACGTCGGCCGCTGGAGCTCGGGCTGGAAGGTGCCGAACATCCGGTCCCAGATGATGAGGATGCCCGCGTAGTTCTTGTCCAGGTAGATCGGGTCCGAGCCGTGGTGCACCCGGTGGTGCGACGGGGTGTTGAAGACGAGCTCGATCGGGCGGGGGAGCTTGTCGATCTGCTCGGTGTGGGTGAAGAACTGCCAGATCAGGTTGATCGAGAACGCCAGGTAGAGCGTCCACGGCGCGAAGCCCAGCAGCGGCAGCGGCAGGAAGAAGACCGCGTCGAACCAGGGGTTCCACTTCTGGCGGAGGGCCGTGCCGAAGTTCATGTACTCCGAGGAGTGGTGGGCCTGGTGGGCGGCCCAGCCGAGGTTCACCCGGTGCACGAAGCGGTGCACGGTGTAGAAGCACAGGTCGAGCCCGGCGATGACGAGCACCCAGTACCACCAGGTGTCGGTGGGGAGGTGCCAGGGCGCGAGGTGGTCGTAGGCCCAGACGAACAGGAAGAACGAGGCGATCTTGAAGCCGGTGGTGAAGACGAGCGAGATCGCGCCCATGCCGATGCTCGTCCCGGCGTCCTTGGCGTTGTAGCCGGTCGACTCGTCGTGGTCGAGCCACTTCAGCGCGGCCAGCTCGAGGGCGATGCTGAGCAGGAAGAACGGGATCGCGTACGTCAGCGGGTTCTTCCAGGGGTCCAGCAGCTCGTGCATCGGTCGTCCTCGGGCGGTCGATGGGATGTGACTTGGCGGTAAGTTACCACGAAGTCATATCGCGCGCTAGGGTGTTCCCGTGACCAGGGCGAAGACGGGTGGACGCACCGGGACGAAGGGTGTCGCGCGGGCCGACCGGGAGGCGCAGATCCTCGCGGTCGCCGGCGAGGTCTTCGCCGAGCGCGGTGCCGCGCTGGCGTCGGTCGCCGAGATCGCCGAGCGTGCGGGCATCTCCAAGCCGCTGATCTACAACTACTTCGGCTCCCGCGAGGGCCTGCTGTCGGCGTGCCTCGCGCACGCCGCGGAGGTCATCGTCGCCGAGATCGAGCGCTCGGCGGGCCTCGGCGAGGTGGGCCTGGCACGCGCCCTGGTGACCCTCGACGGCATCTTCGTCGCGCTCGCGGACCGCCCCTGGATGTGGACCCTGGTCAACGACCCGACGCTCGCGTCGGTGGCGGAGGTGGCTGACGTGCTGGCGCCGTACCGGCACAAGGTCGAGGCGCTCGCCGTCGATGGCGTCGGCGAGCTGATGCACCTGGCCGGCGACGACGACG
The DNA here is from genome assembly GCF_054777115.1 of Nocardioides maradonensis. Taxonomy (NCBI): domain Bacteria; kingdom Bacillati; phylum Actinomycetota; class Actinomycetes; order Propionibacteriales; family Nocardioidaceae; genus Nocardioides; species Nocardioides maradonensis. The sequence goes on from NZ_BAAHAZ010000017.1 coordinate 65,470, forward strand.
AGGACGACGTGTCCGCGATGGTCGCCGTGTGGAGCAGCGTCTTCGACGCGCTGGTCACCTGGTGGGTCGCCCACCCCGGCACGACCGCGGAGGAGATGAGCGCACGGTGCGCTCGGCTGTTCGGGGCCGTCTTCGGGGCGATCCTCGCCTCGGCCGACCCGGTCAGCGAATGACGGTGGCCGCCAGGGCCGTGAGGACCAGCAGCCCGACGCCGACCGCGAAGACCATGCCGCCGGTGAAGCCCGGCATGGAGGCGCCGGTCCGCACCGCCACCTCGGTACGCCGCCACCGCAGGTAGGCCTGGCTGACGGCGACGGCCGCCAGCACCAGGGCGATCACGGACAGCGTGACGCTCACCCACGTGGGGAACCCGAGGGCCGGTGCGTGCACGGCGACGGCGCCGCCGGTCAGGGCCAGGGCGGTACGGATCCACGCCAGGAAGGTGCGCTCGTTGGCGAGCGAGAAGCGCGGGTCGGGGTCGGTGCCGCGGTCGTACACGCTGTGGGGGAGGCGCGGGGTCACGGCGCACAGCATGGCACCGCACCATGTCGTCGCGCTCAGGCCGTGTCGCCCGCACGGTGGGTGCTGCCGGATCCGGCCGGTCGCGGCGACTAGGGTTGCGTCACGACAGCCCCCTCCCAACTTCCTGGAGCAACGCACGTGGCAGCGATCGAAGCCGTCGGAGCTCGCGAGATCCTCGATTCTCGCGGCAACCCCACCGTCGAGGTCGAGGTCCTGCTCGACGACGGGTCCTTCGCCCGGGCCATGGTGCCCAGCGGCGCCTCCACCGGTGCCTTCGAGGCCGTCGAGCTGCGCGACGGCGGCGACCGGTACGCCGGCAAGGGCGTGCAGAATGCCGTCGACGCGGTCATCCAGAAGCTCGGCCCGGCGCTCGAGGGTCTCGACGCGGCCGACCAGCGGCTGATCGACCAGACGATGCTCGACCTCGACGCCACGCCGAACAAGGCGAACATCGGCGCCAACGCGATCCTCGGCGTCTCGCTCGCGGTCGCCCGCGCCGCGGCCGACTCCGCGGACCTCCCGCTCTACCGGTACGTCGGCGGCCCGAACGCCCACGTCCTGCCGGTGCCGATGATGAACATCCTCAACGGCGGCGCGCACGCCGACACCAACGTGGACATCCAGGAGTTCATGATCGCCCCGATCGGCGCTCCGACCTTCCGCGAGGCGCTGCGCATGGGCGCCGAGGTCTACCACGCGCTGAAGTCGGTCCTGAAGGACCGCGGCCTGTCCACCGGTGTGGGCGACGAGGGCGGCTTCGCCCCCGACCTGGAGTCCAACCGGGCCGCGCTCGACCTGATCGCCGAGGCCGTCGGCAAGGCCGGCTACGAGCTCGGCAAGGACGTCGTGCTGGCGCTCGACGTGGCGGCCACGGAGTTCTGCACCGACGGCTCGTACACCTTCGAGGGCGCGCAGAAGTCGGCCGACGAGATGATCGCCTACTACGCCGACCTCGTCGCGAGCTACCCGATCGTCTCCATCGAGGACCCCCTCGACGAGGAGGACTGGGACGGCTGGAAGTCGATCACCGACCAGCTCGGCGGCAAGACCCAGCTCGTCGGCGACGACCTGTTCGTGACCAACGTCGAGCGGCTGCGCCGCGGCATCGCCGGCGGCCAGGCCAACGCGATGCTGGTCAAGGTCAACCAGATCGGCTCGCTCACCGAGACCCTCGACGCCGTCGAGCTCGCCCACCGCAGCGGCTACCGCAACATGATGAGCCACCGCTCCGGCGAGACCGAGGACACCACCATCGCCGACCTCGCGGTCGCGACGAACTGCGGCCAGATCAAGACCGGCGCCCCGGCCCGGTCCGAGCGGGTGGCGAAGTACAACCAGCTGCTCCGCATCGAGGACGAGCTCGGCGACGCCGCCGTGTACGCCGGCGCGTCCGCCTTCCCGCGCTACCAGGGCTGATCCGGAGGACTCGCCATGGCCGACCCGCGTCGCACCAGCCGCAAGCCGGGGCGCCCCGCCAAGGGACGCACCAGCCCGGCAGCGGCGGCGCGGTCGGCCGAGGCGGTCGCCCGGCGGGACGCCCAGCGGGAGAAGGTCGCCGCCCGGGCCAAGGCCGTGGCGGAGGAGAAGCACCGCACCCGGCTGACCGGTCGGGCCGCGATCCTCGTGCTCGTCCTCGCCGCGCTGGCGGTCTCCTACGCCTCGTCGCTGCGTGCCTACCTGGCCCAGCGCAGCCAGACCGACCAGACGTTGAGCCACATCAACGCGGTGACGGGCAGCATCACCGAGTCCCAGCGCGAGATCGAGCGCTGGAAGGACCCGGCGTACGTCGCGCAGCAGGCGAAGTCGCGCTTCGGGTACGTCGCCCGCGGTGAGACGCCGTACGTCGTCGTCGACGGCAACGGCAGGCCGCTCGACGGCACCTCCCAGCTCTCCGACCCTGCGACGGTCGGCAAGGCGTCGACCCCGACCTGGTACTCCACGGCCTGGGCGTCGATGAAGGTCGCGGGTGACCCGCCGACGACGATCCCCGCCCCGCAGGACGGCACCATCACCGCGCCGAAGGGATCGACCGCCCAGTGAACGACTTCGCCGGCCCCTTCACGGCCGACGACGAGGCGGCCGTCGCCGCTCAGCTCGGTCGTGAGTCCCGTGGCGTGCACGCCGTCGGTCACCGCTGCCCGTGCGGCAACCCCGACGTGGTCGTCACCGAGCCCCGGCTCCCGAACGGCACGCCGTTCCCGACCACCTACTACCTCACGTGTCCGCGGGTGAACTCCCTGATCGGGACCCTCGAGCAGTCCGGGCTGATGCGCGAGATGCAGGAGCGGCTCGGCACCGACGAGGAGCTCGGCGCGGCGTACCGTGCCGCGCACGAGGCCTACCTGCGCGACCGCGCCGAGGTCGGTGCCGCGCACGATCTCGACGTCCCCGAGATCGAGGGCATCTCGGCCGGCGGCATGCCGGACCGGGTCAAGTGCATCCACGTGCTCGTCGCGCATTCCCTGGCCGCGGGCCCGGGCGTCAACCCGCTCGGTGACGAGGCGCTCGAGCTGCTCGGCGACTGGTGGAGCAAGGGTCCGTGCGTGTAGCGGCGATCGACTGCGGCACCAACACCATCAAGCTGCTGATCGGCGACCTGCCCGAGGTGTCGGTGCGAGAGAGCCGGATGGTGCGGCTCGGTCAGGGCGTCGACGCCACCGGACGGCTGGCCGACGAGGCACTGGTCCGCGTGTTCGCGGCCATCGACGAGTACGCCGCACTCATCCGCGACGCCGGCGTCGAGCGGATCCGGTTCTGCGCCACCTCTGCCACCCGCGACGCTTCGAACGCTGCGGTGTTCACAGCCGGTGTCCAGGAGCGGCTCGGCATCACGCCCGAGGTGCTCTCGGGCGAGGAGGAGGCCCGGCTGTCGTTCGCGGGGGCCGTCCTCGGGTTGCCCGACCTCGCGACGCCCGTGATGGTCATCGACATCGGTGGTGGGTCCACCGAGCTCATCCTCGGTACGCCGGACGGCGGGCCGACGCACGCGCACTCCATGAACATCGGCTCGGTGCGCCTGCACGAGCGCCGGCTCGGTGGCGACCCGCCGACCGACGAGCAGATCGCGGCCTGCGTCGCCGACATCGACGCGGCCCTCGACGCCTGCCCGGTCGACCCTGCCGACGCTGCCACGATCGTCGGCGTGGCCGGCACCATCACGACCATCGCCGCGGGCGTGCTCGGCCTGGCGGCGTACGACCGCGAGGCGATCGACCGCCAGGTCCTGGACGTCGCCGACGTGCAGCGGCAGGTCGACGAGCTCGTCGCGATGGCGGTGGCCGACCGCCTCACCCTCGGCTGGATGCACCCGGGTCGTGCCGACGTGATCGACGCCGGCGCGCTGGTGCTGTCGCGGATCCTGCGTCGCTCGCAGCTGTCCACCATCACCGTCGCGGAGACCGACATCCTCGACGGCATCGCCTGGTCCATAATCGGCCGGTGACCTCCGACCTCTACGCCGTGACCGTGCTCGGCCACGACCGCCCGGGCATCATCGCCGCCACGACCGCGGGTCTGGCCGGCCTCGGGCTCAACGTCGAGGACTCGACGATGACGCTGCTGCGCGGGCACTTCTCGATGATGCTGCTGTGTCGCGGCGACGTCGCGGCCTCCGACATCGAGGCGGCCCTGGCGCCGCTCGCGGCCGACGGCTCGCTCGACGTCGCGGTGCGGCCGGTGGGCGACGACCCGGCCGCCACCGCCCCGGGGTCGCAGTGGGTCCTCACCGTGCACGGTGGCGACCGCCCCGGGATCGTGTCCGAGGTCGTCGGCGAGGTGGCCGCGGTCGGCGGCAACATCACCGACCTGACGACGCGGCTGGCCGGCGAGCTCTACCTGCTCGTCGCCGAGATCGACCTGCCGGCCTCGGCCGACGCGCAGGCGCTGGAGCGGGCCGTCCGGGAGGCCGCGGGGCGGGTCGGTGTCACCGCGACGCTGCGCCCGATCGAGGCCGACGAGCTGTGAGCGAGGGCCCTGGGGCGAGCGAAAGGCTCGCTGCCTGGACCGAGGCCGAGCTCGGCGTCGAGGGCAGGGTGCGCGACGTCGTACGTGCTCCTGCGGAGGTCCTCTCCGTCCGCGGTGCCGACGTCGACCCCACCGATCCCGAGGTCGTCCAGCTCGCGGCCGACCTCGTCGCCACCCAACGCGTCAGCCCGGGCTGCGTGGGGCTGGCGGCCAACCAGGTCGGCGTCTCGGCGCGGGTGTTCAGCGTCGACGTCTCCGAGCACCCGAAGGCCCGCACCCACCACGGCATGTTCGTGCTCTGCAACGCCGAGGTCGTCGCCGCGTCGCGCAACGAGAAGGCGCGCGAGGGCTGCATGAGCGTGCCCGACCTGACCGGCGACGTGAAGCGCGGGTCGCGGATCACCGTGCGCGGTCAGCTGCCGGGCACGGGGGAGTGGGTCGAGGTCGCCACCGATGCCTTCGAGGCGCGGGCGCTGCAGCACGAGATCGACCACACCGACGGCTACCTGTTCCTCGACCGGGTCGCCGGTGCGCACGCGATCTTCGCGCGCCAGACCTACTTATGACCGGGATGACACAGTGAGCGCACGCCCCCGTAGCCCAATCGGTCAGAGGCAGCTGCCTTAAAAGCAGCCCAGTCTGGGTTCGAGTCCCAGCGGGGGCACATGGCCGAACCGCACCGCCACCACGAACCCCATCACCACGACGCCCACTCCCTCGAGGAACTGCGCGCCAACCTCACCGCGCGCGTCTGGGACGAGAGGTACGCCGGCAGCGACCGCGTCTGGTCCGGCAACCCGAACGTCCGGCTGGTCGAGCAGGCCGCCGACCTGGCGCCCGGACGCGCCCTCGACGTGGCCTGCGGCGAGGGTGCCGACGCGATCTGGCTCGCCGAGCAGGGGTGGACCGTGACGGCCGTCGACGTGTCACCGGTGGCGCTCGGCAAGGTGCGGGAGCACGCGCTGAGCCGGGACGTCGCCGTGACGACCGCCTCCTGGGACGCGCTGGGTGACGAGGTCCCCGGAGGCGAGGCGTCCTTCGACCTCGTGACGGTCAGCTTCCTGCACGTCCCCGTGGAGGACTTCGCCGGCATCTATCGGCGGATCGCCGCTGCCGTCGCCCCCGGCGGGCGCCTGCTGGTCACCGCCCACCACCCGCACGACGTCGACTCCGGCGTACGACGCCCGCACGGGCCCGGTCTGCTGTTCGAGCCGGACCGGGTGCTGGCGGCGCTCGACGTCGGTGCCGGTGGCTGGGAGGTCGAGGTCGCCGACACCCCGACCCGCACCCAGCACGGTCCGGACGGGCCGATGGAGGTGCGCGACACCGTCGTACGCCTGCGGAGGTCGTGACCAGCGGGAACGCGAAGCGATCGCCGTACGTTGACACGGGTGAGCCCTAGACTGGCTCGCACAACCCTGGCCGTTCCTGGAGGAGACCATGCAGAGCAACAACCCGGTGTTCCGGCGTTCGGACGAGTTCAAGGCCGGCAACGCCTACGGCAACCCCACGTACGCCGGCAACGGCGCGCCCTACCAGGGCTTCGGCGACCAGCCGACCTACAGCCAGTACGGCACGCCCACCCACACGCCGTACGGCGGGACCGAGGCCGACACGGGCCGGATGACCATCGACTCGGTCGTCCAGAGCACCGCGCTCACGCTGCTGGTCACGATCGTCGCTGCGGCGATCACCTGGGTGGTCACCCCGCCGGTCGACTCCTTCACCGGTGAGGTCCCGCGCGCGCTCATCGCCGCGTCCGTCATAGGCTCGGGCCTGGCGTTCGTGCTGTCGATGGTCAACTCGTTCAAGCGGGTCATCAGCCCGGCCCTGGTGCTGGCCTTTGCGGCCGCCGAGGGTGTCGCGCTCGGCGCGGTCAGCGAGTACTTCAACACCTACGCGCCCGGTGTCGTCATCCAGGCCGTCCTCGGCACCTTCGCGGCCTTCGGCGGCACGCTCGCGGTCTACAAGTTCATGAACATCCAGGTCGGCGACCGGTTCCGCCACGGCGTCATGGCCGCGATGTGGGGCATGGTCGGCCTGAGCATCATGGAGCTCGTCCTCAGCATGTTCGGTGCGGGCCTCGGCCTGTTCGACAGCGGCGCGATCGGCCTGCTCTTCGCCGTCGCCGGCCTGGTGCTCGGTGTGTTCATGCTGATCCTGGATTTCGACTTCGTCGAGCAGGGTGTGCGCAACGGCCTGCCGCGTCGCGAGTCGTGGCGCGCCTCGTTCGCCCTGCTGGTGAGCCTGGTCTGGATCTACACCAACCTGCTCCGCATCCTCGCCTCGCTGCAGAGGAACTGACCCACAACGCGAACGCCCGGCCCCGATCGCATCGGGGCCGGGCGTTCGGCATGTCCGGGAGCTACTCGTTCGCCTCGGGTGCCTCGCCGACGACCTGGGCGCGGCGCTGGCGGTGGCGCAGCTCCACCCACAGCCCGCGGACGCCGGCGCGACGCCCGGCGATCTCGGTGCCGTCCAGCTCGGTACCCGGCTGGCGCACGGCCTGCACCGCGGCACGGGTGATCGGCAGGACCCCCTCGCCCCGGTACGCCGCCAGCACCGACTCGGTCTCCGGCTGCTCACCCACCGAGGCCAGCAGGGTCGGGATCAGGACGTGCGCGAGGGCGCGGTAGCCCTCGGCCGACGGGTGGAAGTGGTCGGGCCCGAAGAACAGCGCGGGCGCGGCCGCGAACTCGGGCCCGAGCAGCGATCCGATCGACACGGTCCGGCCGCCGCCCTCGACGACGGCGATGGTCTGCGCGGCGGCGAGCCGCCGCGACCAGGAGCGCGCGATCTGCCGCAGCGGCGGGGCGATCGGCTGGACCGTGCCCAGGTCGGGGCAGGTGGCGACGACGACCTCGGCACCGGCCGCGCGGAAGCGACGTACGGCCTCGGAGAGGTGGCGCACCGACTGCGACGGCGAGACGGTGTGCGTCACGTCGTTGCCGCCGATGATGATCACGACGAGCTCCGGCTCGATGGGCAGCGCCCGGTCGACCTGCGCCCCGAGGTCCGAGGAGCGCGCCCCGACCACGCAGAACTCGCGCAGGTAGACGCGGCGGTCGGCGTGCTCGGCCACGGCGCTCGCGATGAGGGCGCCGGTGGTCTCCTCGACCCGGTCCACCCCGTAGCCGCACGCGATCGAGTCACCGAGGAGCGCGATCCGGATGGCCGGCCCGGGCCGGCCGCGGCCGTACCACCCCGTCGAGTCCGGCGGCGGGTCCTCGCGGACGGGCCCGATCACCTTCCGCGCCAGCTTCGCCTCGCCGACCAGGACGCCGTACAGCCCCGCCCCGACGACAGAGAGCCCGCCGCCCCCGTACAGGGCGGCGGACGCCAGCTTTCTAGCCGCCCCAGCCTTGCTCACGCGGCAACTTTACGGACCGCCCACTAGGTTGACTCCATGGAGTACGTCGAGTCGCTTCTGGACCTGATCGGCAACACCCCGCTGGTGCGGCTGAACCGCAGCCTGGACGCGGAGGACAGGGATGGCCCGCTGGTGCTGGCCAAGGTCGAGTACCTCAACCCGGGCGGCTCGGTGAAGGACCGGATCGCGACGCGGATGATCGACGCGGCGGAGGCGTCCGGAGAGCTGCAGCCCGGTGGCACGATCGTCGAGCCGACGTCCGGCAACACCGGTGTCGGGCTGGCGATGGTGGCGCAGAAGCGCGGCTACAAGTGCATCTTCGTGTGCCCCGACAAGGTGAGCGAGGACAAGCGCAACGTCCTCAAGGCGTACGGCGCCGAGGTGGTCGTCTGCCCGACCGCCGTCGCTCCCGAGCACCCCGACAGCTACTACAACGTGTCCGACCGGCTCGCGAGCCAGCCGGGCGCCTGGAAGCCGGACCAGTACTCCAACCCGAACAACCCGCGCTCCCACTACGAGGAGACCGGTCCGGAGATCTGGCGGCAGACCGAAGGCAAGATCACCCACTTCGTCACCGGCATGGGCACCGGCGGCACGATCAGCGGCGTCGGCCGCTACCTCAAGGAGCAGAACCCCGACATCCAGGTCGTCGGCGCGGACCCCGCGGGGAGCGTCTACTCCGGCGGCACCGGCCGCCCCTACCTGGTCGAGGGGGTGGGCGAGGACTTCTGGCCCGACACCTACGACCGCTCCGTCGCCGACCGCGTCATCGAGGTCTCCGACGCCGACTCCTTCGCCTTCACCCGCCGGCTCGCCCGCGAGGAGGCGCTGCTGGTGGGTGGATCGGCCGGCATGGCGGCGTACGCCGCGAAGCAGCTCGCCGCCGAGCTGGCCGCCGAGGGCCGCACCGACGCCGTGATCGTGGTGCTGCTGCCCGACAGCGGCCGCGGCTACCTGAGCAAGGTGTTCAACGACGACTGGCTCGCGCAGTACGGCTTCGCGACCGGGGGCGAGCAGTCGGCGCAGACCGTCGGCGAGGTGTTGCGCACCAAGTCCAAGGGGCTGCCCGCGCTGGTGCACACCCACCCCACGGAGACGATCGCCGAGGCCATCTCGATCCTGCAGGAGTACGGCGTCTCCCAGATGCCCGTCGTCCGGGCCGAGCCCCCGATCGTGGCGGCCGAGGTGGCCGGCTCGGTCTCCGAGCGTGCCCTCCTCGACGCCCTGTACGCCGGCAAGGCCCGCCTCGCCGACTCCGTCGAGCAGCACATGTCGGAGGCGCTGCCGACGATCGGCTCCACCGAGGCGGCGACCGACGCGGTGGCGATGCTCGAGAACGCCGACGCGGTGCTGGTCCACGAGGACGGCAAGCCCGTCGGTGTGCTCACCCGGCAGGACCTGCTGGCCTTCTTGGCCAAGGGATGATCCGCGAGGCCACGCCCGCCGACGTCCCGGACGTGCTGCGGTTGATCCGCGCGCTCGCGACGTACGAGCGCGAGCCGGACGCCGTCGTCACGACCGAGGACGACCTGCACCGCTGGGTCTTCGGCGACGACGCGGTCGCGTCCGTCCTGGTCGCCGAGGCCGAGGGACGGGTCGTCGGGATCGCCCTCTGGTTCCGCAATTTCTCGACCTGGACCGGGCAGCCGGGCATCTACCTCGAGGACCTGTTCGTGGAGCCCGAGCACCGGGGGAGCGGCCTGGGGCTGGCGCTGCTGAGCGCCCTCGCCCGGATCGCGACCGAGCGCGGCTACGCGCGGGTCGAGTGGGCGGTGCTCAACTGGAACCAGCCCTCGATCGACTTCTACGAGTCCCTTGGCGCCGAGCGCCAGGACGCGTGGTCGACGTACCGGCTCACGGACGGGGCGCTGGAGTCGCTGGCCCGTCGATGACGGTCAGTGAAGGTGGTCGGTGAGCGTTCCCTGCTCGCCGAACAGCCGCGCCCGCCACTCCTCGAGCACGACGGTGTCGTCGTGGTCGTCGGGGTGGAAGCCGGTACGCCGGTAGTCGCGCAGCCGGGCGATCACGTCCCGCTCCAGGAACGGCGAGTGGCGCAGCGCGGCCAGGCTGCGCCCGAGCCGCAGCGGGTTCCACGCGGCGCGGTCGCGCAGCAGCGACAGCAGCGTCGCCACGACCACGAGGCCGATCAGCCCGACGCTCTGGATGGCGAACCCGAGCCGGCGTACGCGCTCGGAGCCGCCGGCCGCGCGGAACACGTCGAACGCCACGGCCTTGTGCTCGGTCTCCTCCAACGCGTGCCAGAGCAGGATGTTGCGCACCTCGGTCTCGCCGAGGAGGCGCTGGGCGTCCGGTTTGCCGAGCAGCGCGGAGGCGATCGTGGCGGTGTAGTGCTCGAGCGCGGCCGTGTAGGACAGGCACAGGATCGCGGGAGCCCGCTTCGTCGCGTCCGCGAGCGACCACTTCACGAACCGGGAGACGCGGTGGGTCGGGTAGCCCATCTCCTGCAGCCGCCGGTTGAGCTCGCGGTGCTCGCGGCCGTGCGTCACCTCCTGGCCGATGAAGCCGCGCACCTGCTCGGCGAGCACGGGGTCGGTGACCCGGTCGGCGTAGCGGCGTACCGACCGCACGAAGAAGTCCTCGCCGGGTGGGAAGGTCGCCGACAGCACCGCGACCACGTGGCTCATCACCAGGTCCCCGTCGGCCTCTCCGGGGCGCGTCGACGGGACGTAGTGCTTGCGCAGCGACCCCTCCGGATAGCTGAACCGGATGCGCCGTACGTGGAGGTCCCGCGGAGCGGTCATGCCGCCAACCTACGCCGCCCGGTTCGCATCTGCGCCGCGTTTGTGATCTGGTGCAGGGGCAGACCACGACGACCGACAGCCGATTTCTCCGGGGCGGACGGGCGACCCCGACGTGGTCCGCAGGAGGTCTCGGGACCGTGTGGCAGTTCATCAGCGACCGCAGAGGCGTGATCGCTTTCAACACCTACCAGCACGCGTTGCTGGTGTTCGAGGCCGTGCTCCTCGCGACCGTCGTCGCGGTGCTGCTCGCGGTCGTCGTGACCAGGTTCCGCTGGCTCGACGGCGTCGCGAACCAGCTGAGCGCGATCGCCCTCACCATCCCGTCGTTCGCACTGATCGGCCTGCTGCTGCCGGTGCTGTCGATGGGCCCGGCGCTGGGCTTCGCGGCCGTCGCCTTCTACGCCGTGTGGCCGATCCTGCGCAACGCGGTGGTCGGGCTGCGCGGGGTCGATCCGGTGCTGCTGGAGTCCGCGCGCGGCATGGGGATGGGTGAGCTGGCGACGCTGTGGCGCGTCCGGCTCCCGTTGGCGTGGCCCGTCATCCACGCGGGCATCCGCATCTCGACCCAGATGTCGATGGGCATCGCGGCGATCGCGGCGTACGCCCTCGGCCCCGGCCTGGGCTCCTACATCTTCACCGGCCTGAGCAAGGGCGGCACCGCCGCCAACGGCCTCAACTACACCGTCGTCGGCACCGTCGGGATCGTCGTCGTCGCACTCATCGCCGACGGCCTGCTCCTGCTGCTCGGCCGCCTGACCGTCTCGAAGGGGATCCGCTGATGACCGAAGACCACGTGAGCGGCGCCGAGATCGTGCTCACCGACGTGACCAAGAGGTACGCCGGACAGGACGCACCTGCCGTCGGCGGCCTCTCGCTGACGATCCCCGCGGGGGAGATGGTGATGTTCGTCGGCCCGTCGGGCTGCGGCAAGACCACGTCGCTGAAGATGATCAACCGCCTGATCAACCCGACCTCGGGCACGATCGAGATCGACGGCAAGGACATCCGCACCCAGAGCGAGAACCAGCTGCGCCGGCAGATCGGCTACGTCATCCAGGGCGGCAGCCTTTTCCCGCACATGACCGTCGAGAAGAACATCGGCATCGTGCCGCAGCTGCTCGGCTGGGACCGCGACCGGATCCGCGACCGGGTCACCGAGCTGCTCGACCTCGTCGGGCTCGACCCGGCCCGCTACCGCGACCGCCACCCCAAGGAGCTGTCCGGCGGGCAGCAGCAGCGCGTCGGCGTCGCGCGGGGCCTCGCCGCGGACCCGCCGGTGATCCTCATGGACGAGCCGTTCGGTGCGGTCGACCCGATCACCCGGCAGCGGCTGCAGGACGAGCTGATCAGCATCCAGCGCGAGCTGCACAAGACCATCGTCTGCGTCACCCACGACATCGACGAGGCGATCAAGCTCGGCGACCGGATCCTGATCCTGCGCGAGGGTGCGCAGGTCGCGCAGTACGACACCCCCGAGGTGGTCCTCAGCGCGCCCGCCGACGACTTCGTCGCCGACTTCGTGGGCGCGGGCTCCTCCCTCAAGGCGCTGACCCTGGCGCGCGTGAGCGACGTCGAGCTGCGGCACCCGACGACGGCCACGATCGGAGAGTCGGTGGCCGAGGTGCGCGAGCGGGTGCAGGCCAACGGCGACACATCGGTCGTCGTGCTCGACGACCGTGGCCGCCCGGTCGGCTGGCCGATGCTGCGCCAGCTGCGCGGGGACCGGATCGTCCGACCGACGGCCGAGCTGTACGACGTCGACACCCGCGCGACGCTCAACGACGCCCTCGACGCGATGCTGAGCAGCAGCCACGGTGCGGCGATCGTGACCGGGGAGCGCGACCAGTACGTCGGCGTGGTCGACTTCCACGCCGTCACCGAGCACATCCGGCTGCTCGAGGAGCAGGCCCATGGGTGACCCGAAGCGCCGTACCGCCGTCGCCGGTCTCGTCGCGCCGCTGGCGCTCGTCGTCCTGATCCTCGCGGGCTACGTGTGGTGGCGGGAGACGGCGCACCTCAACGCCACCGAGCTGCGCCAGCTCAGCTGGCCCACGATCCGGTCGCAGGCCTGGGACCACGTGCTGCTCACGGTGTGCGCGTCGGTGCTGGTGGTCCTCATCGCCGTGCCGCTCGGCATCCTGCTGACCCGGCGCGGCACGTCCGCGCTCGCGCCGGTGGTGGTGGGCATCGCGAACGTCGGCCAGTCCGCGCCGGCGGTCGGCCTGCTGGTGCTGCTCTACATCTGGCTGAACAGCCACCCGTTCTGGACCGGCTTCCGGGTCTCGGTGCTGGCGCTCACGCTGTACGGGCTGCTGCCGGTCCTGCGCAACACCATCACCGGGCTCCGCGGTGTCGACCCCACGCTCGTCGAGGCGGCCCGCGGCGTGGGCATGTCCGTGCCGTCGGTGCTGTTCCGGGTCGAGCTCCCGCTCGCGCTGCCGGTGATCATGGCGGGCATCCGCACCACCCTCGTGCTCGTCGTCGGCACGGCCACCCTCGCGACCTTCATCAGCGGCGGCGGCCTCGGTGACACGATCTCGTCGGGGATCTCGCTGTACCAGTTCCGGGTGATGGTCGCGGGCGCCGTGCTCGTGGCCGCGCTCGCCCTGCTGGTCGAGTGGGTGGGCCGCGTGCTCGAGGTCGTCATCCGGCCGAAGGGGGTGTGAGCGTGCGACGTACTCATCGACCGCTCGCCGCCGTCGCCCTCGTCCTGTCCCTCCTGGTCGCCGGCTGCGGCCTGGCGACCGCCGGCGGCCCGATCCCCAGCGGCACGCTCGGCGGCCCGCTGGCCGGCACCAAGAGCCTGAGCGGGGCGAGCGTCGCCGTCGGCTCGAAGAACTTCAGCGAGAACGTGGTGCTCGGCAAGATCGCGCTCATCCTGCTCAAGTCGGCGGGCGCCGACGTCGAGGACCTCACCAACATCCCCGGCAGCGCGTCCGCGCGCCAGGCGCAGCTCGGCGGCGACATCGACGCGATGTGGGAGTACACCGGCACGGCCTGGCTGGAGTACCTCGGCCAGGAGCACGCCATCAAGGACCCGACCCGGCAGTACGCCGCCGTGCGCGACCTGGACCTGAAGGAGCACCGGCTGGTCTGGCTCCCGCCCGCACCCATGAACAACACCTACGCCTTCGCGGTCACGCAGGCGAGCGCGAAGAAGTACGGGCTGACCAGCCTCTCCGACATCAGGAAGGTGCCGGTCGCACAGCGCACGTTCTGCGTCGAGCCGGAGTTCCGCAACCGCAACGACGGCCTCGAACCCATGCTCAAGACGTACGGCGTGCCGCTCGGCTCCGGTGTGCCCCAGGGCAACCTGAAGACGTTCCAGACGGGCGTCATCTACGACGCGACCGCGTCGGGTCAGTGCACCTTCGGCGAGGTGTTCACCACCGACGGCCGGATCCTCGCGCTGCACCTGAAGGTGCTGCGCGACGACAAGAGGTTCTTCCCGAACTACAACGTCTCCCTGGTGGTGCGCCAGCCCCTCCTGCAGCGCTACCCGCAGATCGCCGACCTCATGGCGCCCGTCGCGAAGCGGCTGACGAACAAGGTGCTGCTGCAGCTGAACGCCGAGGTCGACGTGGACGGCAAGGAGCCGACCGACGTGGCCTACGACTGGCTGCGCTCGGAGGGCTTCGTCAGCTGACCGGCAGGTAGTACCGGCACACGTGGTGGACGGCGAAGCCGAGCCCGTCGTACAGCGCGCGGGCCTCGGCGTTCGCGGTCTCGACGTGCAGCCACGCCGACATCGCCCCGCGCTCGGCGCCCCAGCCGAGCAGCTCGGCCATCAGCGCCGTGGCGTGCCCGCGCCGGCGATGGCCCGGGTCCACGGTCAGGCTGTGGATGCCGAGCCAGTCGCCGTCGACGTACGCCTCTCCCTCGGCGACCGGGTCGCAGCCGGTGCCGACGCTCGCGACGGCGCGATCCCCGGTCACGGTGAGCTCCACGGGGGTGGAGGGGGCGACGATGCTGCGGCGTACCCGTGCGACGGAGGCGATCCGCAGCTCGGCCTCGCCGGTGGGGTCCTCGGTCCAGCCGAGTGCGCGCACGCCCGCCTCGACCTCGCCCTCCGCCTCGACCTGGACGTACGCCGCCCTGCCGAGCCCGGCGTAGAAGTCGGTGACCTGCGTCAGCGCCTCGGGGAGCGGCATCCCCGGGTCGCCGATCGCCAGGCACGAGTTGGCGCGCCGCCGGGGGCGGCCGACCGGCGCGGGGTCGTTGCGCAGCACCCAGTCGCCGAGCGGGACCGTGAGCACCCGCTCCCACAGCGCCGCGGTCCGCACCTCGAGCTCGCGCGCGGACACCCGGCCGCGGACCGACGGCCGCGCCGGCACCGGCTTGCCCGACACGATCAGCTCCACCGGGATCGGCACGGCCGGGCCGTCCTCGGGCTGCACCACGCACACCTGCCCGTCCCACGACAGGCAGGTGCCCAGCAGGTCCGCGAACGCCGGTCCTCCGGTGGGCCCGGTCTCGCCCGGCACCAGGCGCCGTACGACGACCCGCTGTCCGACGACGTGGGGTCCTAGCATCCGAGGCATCCCCGGATACTAGAGTGAGTCCCGCACGAAACAGTTTCGTGAACCCTCAGTCGTTGCAGTCCCAGGAGGAAGTCGATGACCTACGTCATCTCCCAGCCGTGCGTTGACGTCAAGGACCGTGCGTGCGTCGACGAGTGCCCCGTCGACTGCATCTACGAGGGCAAGCGGATGCTCTACATCCACCCTGACGAGTGCGTCGACTGTGGCGCCTGCGAGCCGGTCTGCCCGGTCGAGGCGATCTTCTACGAGGACGACGTCCCGGAGGAGTGGAAGGACTACTACGACGCGAACGTGAAGTTCTTCGACGACCTCGGCTCGCCGGGCGGTGCCGCCAAGATGGGCGAGATCGACAAGGACGCCGAGTTCGTCGCCGCTCTCGGCCCGCAGAACCAGGACCACTGAGTCCCCTGGTGGTGCAGCGCGTCGAGACCTCGCGGGTCTCGGGCCGGTTGCCCGACTTCCCCTGGGACAAGCTCGCTCCGTACGCCGAGCGGGCCCGTGCCCATGCCGACGGCATCGTCGACCTCTCGATCGGCACGCCTGTCGACCCGACGCCGCAGGTCGCGCGCGACGCGCTGGTCGCGGCCGCCGACTGGCCGGGCTACCCGACGACCATCGGCCTGCCCGAGACGCGCCAGGCGATCAGCGACTGGTTCGCCCGCGTCCACGGCGTGACCGGCCTCGGCCTGGACCAGGTGCTGCCGGTCGTCGGCACCAAGGAGCTCATCGCCCAGCTGGCGCTGCACCTGGGCGTCGGCCCGGGTGACCTGGTCGGGTTCCCCGAGGCGGCGTACCCGACGTACGAGGTCGGCGCGGTGCTGGCCGGCGCGACTCCGGTGGCGACCGACGCGCTGACGACCTTCGGTCCGCAGACGCCGAAGGTCTTCTGGCTCAACAGCCCCTCGAACCCGACCGGCCGGGTGCTGCCGCCCGAGCACCTGAAGAAGGTCGTCGACTGGTGCCGCGAGCGCGGCGTCATCCTGGTCTCCGACGAGTGCTACCTGGACTGCGTGTGGGAGGGCGAGGCCGTCTCCGTGCTGCACCCCTCGGTCTCCGGGGGGAGCGCTGACGGCATCCTCGTCGTCCACTCGCTCTCGAAGCGCTCCAACCTGGCCGGCTACCGCGCCGGCTTCGTGGCCGGTGACGCGGCCCTGGTCGGCGAGCTGCTCGCGGTGCGCAAGAACCTCGGCCTGATCGTGCCGGGCCCGGTCCAGCAGGTCATGACCGCGGTGTACGCCGACGACGCGCACGCGGCCGAGCAGCACGCGCGGTACGCCGCCCGGCGAGCCCGCCTCAAGGCCGCGCTCGAGTCGGCGGGCTTCACCGTCGACCACTCCGAGGCGGCCCTCTACCTGTGGTCCACGCGCGGGGAGGACTGCTGGACGACCGTGGCGGACCTGGCCGACCTCGGCATCCTGGCCGCTCCGGGGGACTTCTACGGCGTTGCCGGCCGCCAGCACGTCCGGATCGCCATCACCGCGACCGACGAGCGCATCGACGCTGCGGTCGCGCGGCTCACCTCTGCCTGATCGGCATCACATGGAGCCGCGGCGGATCCCGCCGTTGGTGGTGTAGCGGTGGGCGCGGGTCGTGCCGATCCAGCCCCACGCCTGTCGGGTCCCCCTGCCGGTGAGCCGGTTGTGGGCGCGCAGCCGGGCGGCCGCCTGGCTGTACGCGATCGCCGATGCCCACTCCTGGCCCTTGCCGTTCACCGCGCGGTAGACCACGGCGAGGTAGCCGTTGGTCACCCAGCCGGCGTGGCGGCACGAGGTCGCGGCCGGCCGTGCCTGGCAGCGGGCCCACGCGTCGTGGATGGCGCCCCGCTTGGTCGCGCGATCGGTGACGACGAACGCGTGGCCGGTCGTGATGTTGACCGTCATCGCGGCGAAGCAGCGGTGGCTGTGCCGCCAGCACCACGGAGCGGTCGTCGTTGCGGCCCCGGCCGGCGCGGGGGTGCTGAGGCACGCCAGCACGAGGACGACCGGTGCGATGCAGGCAGCGAGCAGGGTCCGGATCCGCGAGAACATGGGCAAAAGCCTGCCGCATCGCGGCGGGCCGGTGCGGGTGGACACGCGGCGCGACCGGAGGTCAGCCGAAGACCTCGACCCGCACCTCGTGCGACGAGGCGGTGGCGGGCTGCCAGCCGCTGCGGCCCGCGCGCCACTCCTGCCCGGCGAAGTCGATGGTGCGGATCTGCAGCCGGCCGGCGTTGCCCGCGAGGTACTGGGCGAGTGCCCAGCCGTAGGTCTGCGGGTCCGCCTGCGCGGAGACGTCGACCCGCAGCGTCGTACCGGACCGGCCGGCGCGGTGGATCGGCAGGAAGCCGAAGCGGGTGCGCAGGTCCTCGCGGACGGCCGAGGCGCGGCCGCTCAGCCCGCTCGAGGTCAGCACCGCGTCGGTGGACGGCGCGCCGCCGGACAGGTCGCAGCTGAACGTGGCGGGCGAGTAGCCGGTGAGCGCCGAGGCCAGCGCGCGGGCGTCCTCCTCGTGGGCCGCGTAGGCACTGGGGTACGCCGAGCGCTGCACCTTCTGGGCCGCGACCGTGATCTCCATCGACTCGTAGCCGTCCACCTTGACGAGGGCGTCGAAGAACGCGTTCGTGGCGTACACGCGGTCCATCAGCTGAGCGCGGGTGCCCCAGCCCTGGGAGGGCCGCTGCTGGAACAGGCCGACGGAGTCGCGGTCGCCACCGCCGATGTTGCGCAGCTTCGACTCCTGCATCGCGGTCGCGAGCGCGATCGACGTCGCGCGGGCGGGGAGCCCGCGCCGGATCGCCACCGACGCGATCAACGTGGCGTTCTCCGCCTGGTCGCGGTCGATCTCGACGGTGTGGCCGTTGACGGTCGCGGTGCAGTCACCCGTCGGACCGAAGCCCAGGTTGTTGGTCGCGCGCAGCACCCCGATCCCCACCCCGGCGATCACGGCGAGCACCGCGAGGCCGAAGAGGATGGAGAACAGGCGCTTCGACACGGATCCAGTCTGGGGTGCGGGTGGTGAAGGTCAGTTCGCGTGCAGCGCGGCGTTCAGGGCGATGCCCTCGCCCTGCCACGGAACGGCCTCGACCGCACCGGTCAGCGAGTTGCGCCGGAACAGCACGTTGCTGGCGCCGGAGAGCTCCAGCGCCTTGGCGGTGCGTGGCTCCTTGCCGGGCTCCAGGACGGTCACCTTCGTGCCCGCCGTGACGTAGCAGCCCGCCTCGACGACGCAGTCGTCGCCGAGCGAGATGCCCAGGCCCGAGTTGGCGCCGAGCAGGCAGCGCCGGCCGACCGCGATGACCTGCTTGCCGCCGCCGGACAGGGTGCCCATGATCGAGGCGCCGCCGCCGATGTCGGAGCCGTCCCCGACCACGACGCCGGCCGAGATCCGGCCCTCGACCATGGAGGTGCCGAGCGTGCCCGCGTTGAAGTTCACGAAGCCCTCGTGCATGACGGTGGTGCCCTCGGCCAGGTGTGCGCCGAGGCGGACCCGGTCGGCGTCGGCGATCCGGACACCGGTGGGCAGCACGTAGTCGACCATCCGCGGGAACTTGTCGACGCCGTGCACGGTGACGTGCTGGCCGGCTGCCCGCAGCCGGGCGCGGGTGGCCTCGAAGCCGTCGACCGCGCACGGGCCAGCGGAGGTCCACACGACGTTGGCGAGGAAGCCGAACTGGCCGTCCAGGCTCAGGCCGTGCGGCTGGACCAGCCGGCTCGAGAGCAGGTGGAGCCGCAGCCAGACGTCCTCGGTCGAGGTCGGGGCGGCGTCGAGGTCGGCGATCTCGACCAGGTTGACCTTGGTGGTCACCCCGCGGACGTCGTCGGCGCCCTCGAGCGCGGTGAGGTCGGCGGGCGCGGTCGCGTCGGCCGGCGTCGCGCCGAGCGCGGGGGAGGGGAACCAGGTGTCGAGGACGGTTCCGTTGGCGTCGTACGTCGTCAGGCCGAAGGCCCAGGCGGAGCGGGTCACGTGAGGGGAGTCTAGACGGGGTTCACTCGGCCAGGATCGCCAACTGCCGGCTCTGGGCGATGAGGCGTCCCTGCTCGTCCCACAGCTCGCAGTCCTCGTCGTGGTAGCCCGCGATGACGTGGCGGGTCGTGACGTGGCCGAGCGCCCACCTGGTCTCCGGCCGGCGGCGGTAGTGGACGGTGAGCTGGATCGTCGCCGAGGCGAGGTGCCCGATCTCCGCGGTCACGGGCGGGAAGGCGTCGGTCATGGCTCCGGCGAGCAGGGCGTCCACCGGCCGACCGTCGGTCGCGCCGATCCAGCACAGCGACTCGGTGGTGCCGCTCGGGTGCCCCTCCATCCAGCCCGGGATCGCGGCGGCGCGGTAGGTGTAGCGCTCGAGGATGGGGGCCGTGCCGAGGGGGATCACCGTGCTGAGGTCGGCGCACGCCTCGGGCCGCGGCATCGCGGGAGCCGCGTGCGGGACGTGCTCGACGGTGCCGGCCTTGTCCCAGTCGTGGGCGCTGACGACCGCGTGCGCGATCTCCCGGCCGTCCTGGGTCAGCAGGGCGTCGTACGTCGAGACCCGGCGACCCGCCCGGACCTGCCGCACCTGCACCTCGGCCGGTCCCGCCTGGGCCGGGCGGAAGTAGGTGACGGCGATGGTGAGCGGGTCGGGGTGGGTCGCGTCGAGCATCGTGGCGTGCTGGAGCACGGCCAGGATGTAGCCGCCGTTGGGCGTCCGGTTGGCCGTGTTCCAGTCGGTGGTGAGCCGGACGGCGTACCGGCCGTCACCGACGGGCTCTGCCGCGACGGCGCTGTCGAGGAGGAAGGTCACCCCGCCATCCTCGCGGGTCCGTCGGTTACTGCCCGACCCGGCCGTCGATGCACTCGCGCAGCAGGTCGGCATGGCCACAATGCCGTGCGTACTCCTCGATCATGTGCACCACGATGTCGCGGATGCTCGCGGTCTGGCCGTCGGCGTTGTAGACGACCTCGTCGCCGAGCCGGTCGTCGGTGAGCGTGTCCAGGTAGGCGTCGGCCTTCCCGATCTCGCGCTCCCAGACCTCGATGGCCTCCTCGACGCACTCCTTGGTGCCGACGGCCTCGTCCCAGTCGAGGTCGCGGCGCTCGGGGTCGAACAGCCGCGGCTGGTCGAGGTTGCCCTGGAGCGCCCGCTGGAACCAGCTGTTCTCCACCTTCGCCATGTGCCGGATCATGCCCAGCAGGCTCATCGAGCTCGGCGGCACCGACCGCGTCGCGAGCTGCTCGGGACTCAGCTCCTCGCACTTCATCGCGAGCGTGAGCCGGTAGTTCGTCAGGTACTCCCGGTAGGTCGCGAGCTCGCCCTTCGGGTTGTCCGAGGTGCGGGGATCGTTCTCCGAGTCGGTCCACATGTCAGCCATGTCCTAAACTCTGCCTCACAGGCGTTGGAGCCGTCATCAGCGGCGAGCCCGGGGAAGAAAGCTCTCGAGCAAGTAGAACCCCGCGGGTAGGCCCGTCACAGCCGTGAATGAGTGGTCGACGCAGGTCGGCAAGCCAGGTGGTACCGAGGCGAGAGTCTCCCTGGCAGCCAGGACCGGACCGACCGCAGGAGCCCCGATGACCTACCCGAAGGTCAGCACCGACTCGACCACGACCGTGCCGAGCAGCCCGAAGTTCCCCGAGATCGAGGAGCGCGTGCTCGCCTACTGGGCCGAGGACGACACCTTCCGCGCGTCGGTCGAGCAGCGCGACCCTGGCGCCGACGGCGCGAACGAGTTCGTCTTCTACGACGGCCCGCCGTTCGCCAACGGCCTCCCGCACTACGGCCACCTGCTGACCGGCTACGTCAAGGACATCGTGCCGCGCTACCAGACGATGCGCGGCAAGCGCGTCGAGCGCCGCTTCGGCTGGGACACCCACGGCCTGCCCGCCGAGCTCGAGGCAATGCGCCTCAACGGCATCAAGACCACCGACGAGATCGTCGAGATGGGCATCGACCGGTTCAACGACGCCTGCCGCGCGTCGGTCCTGAAGTACGCCGACGAGTGGCGCGCCTACGTCACCCGGCAGGCGCGCTGGGTCGACTTCGACAACGACTACAAAACCATGAACCCCACGTTCATGGAGTCGGTGCTGTGGGCGTTCAAGAGCCTGTACGACAAGGGCCTGGTCTACGAGGGCTTCCGGGTCCTGCCGTACTGCTGGCAGGACGAGACGCCGCTGTCCAACCACGAGCTGCGGATGGACGACGACGTCTACAAGATGCGTCAGGACCCCGCGGTCACGGTGGGCTTCGAGATCACCACGCCCGGCGAGCTGCAGGGCGCCAAGCTGCTGATCTGGACGACCACGCCGTGGACGCTGCCGAGCAACCTCGCGGTCATGGTCGGCTCCGAGATCGACTACGTCGCGGTCGAGGACTACGGCGTCCGCTACCTGCTGGCCGAGGCGCGGCTCCCGGCGTACTCCCGCGAGCTGGGCGAGGAGCCGAACGTGGTGTGGCGCGGCACGGGCGCCGACCTGCTCGGGCTCACCTACACGCCGCCGTTCTCCTACTACGAGGGCCACGAGAACGCCTTCCGCGTGGTGCCGGCCGACGACGCCGTCACCACGACGGACGGCACCGGGCTCGTCCACTCGGCGGGCGCCTTCGGTGAGGTCGACAAGGAGGTCACCGACCGCGAGGGCATCGCGCCGGTCATGCCGGTCGGCAAGGACGGCCGGTTCACCGCCCCCGTCGACGAGTACGCCGGCATGCAGGTCTTCGACGCGAACCTGCACATCATCGACGACCTCAAGAGCCACGGCGGCTCGGTCACGCCCGGCACGGTCCTGCTGCGTCGCGAGACCTACGACCACTCCTACCCGCACTGCTGGCGCTGCCGGCAGCCGCTCATCTACAAGGGCGTGAGCAGCTGGTTCGTCGAGGTCACCAAGTTCAAGGACCGGATGGGCGAGCTCAACCAGGAGATCCGGTGGGTCCCCGAGCACATCAAGGACGGCCAGTTCGGCAAGTGGGTGGCCAACGCCCGCGACTGGTCGATCACCCGCAACCGGTTCTGGGGCTCGCCGGTGCCGGTGTGGAAGTCCGACGACGAGGCGTACCCGCGCATCGACGTCTACGGCTCGTTCGAGGAGATCGAGCGCGACTTCGGCCGGCTGCCGGTGAACAAGCAGGGCGAGCCGGACCTGCACCGGCCGTGGGTCGACGAGCTGACCCGACCCAACCCGGACGACCCGACCGGGAAGTCGACGATGCGCCGCGTCACGGACGTGCTCGACGTGTGGTTCGACTCGGGCTCGATGTCGTTCGCCCAGGTGCACTACCCGTTCGAGGCCAAGGGCTGGTTCGAGCACCACTTCCCGGCCGACTTCATCGTCGAGTACATCGGCCAGACGCGCGGCTGGTTCTACACGCTGCACATCCTGGCGACCGCACTCTTCGACAAGCCGGCGTTCCAGTCCTGCATCAGCCACGGCATCGTGCTCGGTTCCGACGGCAACAAGATGTCGAAGTCGCTGCGCAACTACCCCGACGTCGCCGAGGTCTTCGACCGCGACGGCGCCGACGCGATGCGCTGGTTCCTCATGGCCTCGCCGATCCTGCGCGGCGGCAACCTGGTCGTCACCGAGCAGGGCATCCGGGACGCCGTGCGCCAGGTGATGATCCCGCTCTGGAACACCTGGTACTTCTTCGCGCTCTACGCCAACGCCGAGGGCTACACGGCCACGGGCCGCACCGACTCCACCGACCCGCTGGACCGCTACCTGCTCGCCAAGACGCGGCAGTACGTCGAGAAGCTCACCGCCGAGCTCGACGACTACGCCGTCGCCGACGCGTGCGAGACGACGCGGACCTTCATCGACGTGCTGACCAACTGGTACGTCCGCCGTTCCCGCGAGCGGTTCTGGGAGGGCAAGGCCGAGGCCTTCGAGACCCTCGCCGCGGTCCTCGACGTGGTCTGCCGGACCGTGGCGCCGCTGCTCCCGCTGGTCTCGGAGGAGATCTGGCGTGGTCTCACCGGCGGTCGCTCGGTGCACCTGGCCGACTGGCCGGATGTCTCGACGCTGCCGGCCGACGACGCCCTGGTGGCGGCGATGGACGAGGTCCGCGAGGTCTGCTCCTCGACCTCGGCGCTGCGCAAGGCCGCGAAGCTCCGCAACCGGCTGCCGCTGGCCGGCCTCACCGTGGTCGTCGACGACGTGGCCGGGCTGGAGCCGTTCACGGCGATCATCGCGGACGAGATGAACCTCAAGTCGGTTCGCCTCGTCGCGGCCGACTCCGACGAGGCGGCCGGCTACGGCGTCGAGCAGAAGCTCACCGTCAACGCCCGCGCGGCCGGCCCGCGCCTGGGCAAGGACGTGCAGCTGACGATCAAGGGCTCCAAGTCCGGCGACTGGTCGGTCGCGGCCGACGGCACCGTGACCGCGGGCGGCCTGGCGCTGGTCGAGGGCGAGTACACCCTCGAGACGGTCGTCGGCGAGGCCGCCGAGGGTGTCGCGACCGCGATGCTGCCGGGCGGCGGCTTCGTCGTGCTCGACACCGTCGTGACGCCGGAGCTCGCCGAGGAGGGCCTGGCCCGCGACCTCATCCGGGCGGTCCAGCAGGAGCGCCGCGACACCGGGCTCGAGGTCACCGACCGCATCGACCTGCGTCTGACCGGGACCTCCGCCGTACGCGCTGCCGCCTGGGCGCATTCGCGGATGATCGGTGCCGAGACGCTGGCCACCCAGATCTACATCCACCACGAGGATGGTGGCGTCGACGGCACCACGGTGGACCTCGGCGACGGCCAGCAGGCGACGATCTCGGTCACGCGCGTGTGAGGTCCTGATGACTCGGGCAGTGGTCGCCGACTCCCTCGGGGTCGGGGTGGCGACGGGCGCGTACGGCGTGTCCTTCGGCGCCCTCGCGACCACCTCTGGTCTCGACGTGTGGCAGGCGTGTGCCCTGTCGCTGCTGGTCTTCACCGGGGCGTCCCAGTTCGCGTTCGTCGGGGTGGTCGCGGCCGGTGGTGCACCGCTGACGGGGGCGGCCACCTCGGTGCTGCTCGGCAGCCGCAACCTCTTCTACGGCATCGGCCTGGCGCCGACGCTGCGGATGCGGGGCTGGCGACGGCTGCTCGGCGCACAGCTGGTCATCGACGAGTCGACCGCGATGTCGCTGGGCCAGCGCGATCCGGACGACGCACGGCTGGCCTTCCGGCTGACCGGCCTTGCGGTGTTCGTTCTCTGGAACCTGATGACCCTCGTGGGCGCGCTCGCCGGCACCGCCATCGGCGACCCGCGCACCTTCGGGCTGGACGCGGCGGTCGGCGGCGCCTTCCTGGCTCTGCTCTGGCCGCGGCTGACGGCCGTCCCGCAGCGAGTCGTCGCTCTGGTCGGTGCCGCGGTCGCGACCGGGCTGGTCCCGCTGACCGCCGCCGGCCTGCCGATCATCCTCGGCGGCGCGGCCGCCGTGCTCGTGGGGATGGCGCTGCGGTGATCTGGATCGGCATCCTCGCCACGGCCGCGGGCTGCTACGCCCTCAAGCTCACCGGCCTGTCCGTCCCCGACCGGCTGCTCACCCACGCCGCGACCCAGCGCGTGGCCGGCCTGATCCCGCCCGCCCTCCTCGGCGCCCTCATCGCCGTCCAGGTCCTCGCCGACGGCCAGCGGCTCGTCCTGGACGCCCGCCTCGCCGGCCTCGGTGCCGCCGTGCTCCTGCTGGTGCTCCGCGCACCGTTCCTGGTGGTGGTCGTCGGTGCCGCCGCGACCGCCGCCCTCCTCCGCGCCCTCTGACCGCGAATGGACAGCTCCGGCCCCGCGAATGGGCAGTTGTGTTCCTTCGAGATCGCGATCTCGAAGGAACACAACTGCCCATTCGCGGGGCCCGGAGGCTCCTTTCGGCGGGCCGGAACCCTTCTTTCGCGCTAGGAGGCGACCCGCGAGGCCAGCTTGTCGAGGTAGGCGAGCACGGTGGCCTCGTCGGCGTCCGGGACGCCCCAGATGAGCTCACTGGCCTGGGCCGCGGCCCAGTCGGCGAAGTCTTCGGCCGTCGGCTTCTTCGCCACCAGGATCCGTACGTCGGGAGTGCCGGCCCGGCCGGCCTCGGCCCACTCCTTGCGCAGGGCGTCGGCCTTCGCGGCGATGTCGGTCTCGATCGGCGTGGTCATCCACCCGTCGGCGTACCGGGCGATCCAGCGCAGCGTCTGCGGGCCGCCGCCGGCGCCGATGACGACGGGGATCCGGCCCTGCGGGGGCTTGGGGTAGGCCCAGCTGGGGCCGAAGGAGACGAACTCGCCGTCGTACGACGCCTCCTCCTCGGTCCACAGCGCCCGCATCGCCTCGAGGTACTCCTTGAGCACCGTGCGGCGGCGGTCCGCCGGGACGTGGTGGTCCGCGAGCTCGTCGGTGTTCCAGCCGAAGCCGGCGCCGATGGAGACCCGCCCGCCGGACAGGTGGTCGAGGGTCGCGATCGCCTTGGCGAGGGTGATCGGGTCGGACTCGACCGGCAGCGCGACGGCCGTGGAGAGCCCGATCCGCGAGGTGACCGCGGCACAGGTCGCCAGCGACACCCACGGGTCGAGCGTGCGCAGGTAGCGGTCGTCGGGCAGGTCCTCACCGCCGGTCGGGTGAAGCGCGTCGCGGCGTACCGGGATGTGCGTGTGCTCCGGCACGTAGATGGTGTCGAAGCCGCGCTCCTCGGCGGCCTTCGCCAAGGTGGCCGGCGCGATGCCGCGGTCGGAGGTGAAGAGCACGATGCCGTTGCGCATGCACGCACCTTAACTAGAACCTGTTCTACTTACCAGGGGTGCTTGACTGTGCGTGTGCCCCAGCTCGACCTGTCCGACGTCGTCTCCCTCACCGAGCAGCTCGTCGACATCGAGTCGGTGAGCCTGGACGAGCAGCGGATCACCGACCTGGTCGAGGAGGCGCTGGCGGGGCGTGACCACCTGCACGTGCAGCGCTTCGGCAACACCATCGTCGCCCGCACCCGGCTGGGCCGGCCCGAGCGGGTGATCCTCGCGGGCCACCTCGACACGGTGCCGATCAACGACAACCTGCCCAGCCGCAACGACGGCGAGTACCTGCACGGCCTCGGCGCGAGCGACATGAAGGGCGGGGACGCGGTCATCATCAAGCTCGCCGCCGAGCTGACGAATCCCAACCGCGACCTCACCTACGTCCTGTACGACGCCGAGGAGATCGCCGCGATCCACAACGGCCTCGGCAAGCTGTCGACCGAGCACCCCGAGCTGCTCGAGGCGGACTTCGCCATCCTCATGGAGTCCTCGCGCGCCGAGATCGAGGCCGGGTGCCAGGGCACGCTGCGGGTCGAGGTCAGGACCCGGGGGGAGCGCGCCCACTCGGCGCGCGCCTGGACCGGCAGCAACGCGATCCACGCGGCCGCGCCGATCCTCGCGACGCTCAACGCCTACGAACCGCGTCGCCCCGTGATCGACGGCCTCGAGTACCACGAGGGCCTCAACGCGGTCGCCATCAGCGGCGGTGTCGCCGGCAACGTGATCCCCGACGAGTGCGTGGTCACCGTCAACTACCGGTTCGCGCCCGACCTCTCCGAGGCAGAGGCGCTCGCCCACGTGCAGCAGGTCTTCGAGGGGTACGACGTCACCTGCACCGACTCCTCCCCGGGCGCCCTGCCGGGCCTCGAGCTCCCCGCCGCCAAGGCGTTCGTCGAGGCCGTCGGCCAGCCGGTCAGCCCGAAGTTCGGGTGGACCGATGTCGCTCGGTTCAGCGCGCTCGACATCCCGGCGGTCAACTACGGTCCCGGCGACGCGGCGTACGCGCACAAGAAGGACGAGAAGGTGCTGATCTCCCGCATCCGGCAGTGCGAGGACGCGCTGCGTGCTTGGCTGACCGCTGAGTCCACCGACGAGGAGTCCCGATGACCCGGCGCAGCAACCCTGGCCCGCGGCCCAGCAAGGGCCGCCCCGAAGGCAGCTCCTCCGACCAGCGCCTGCTGGACACCCGCGGCGACGAGGGGTGGGTGCACACCGATCCCTGGCGGGTGCTGAAGATCCAGGCCGAGTTCGTCGAGGGCTTCAACGACCTCGCGGAGCTGGGGCCGGCGATCTCGGTGTTCGGCTCGGCCCGGATCTCTCCGGAGCACCCCGGCTACCAGGCCGGCGTGAAGATCGGGGCCGCCCTGGTCGAGGCCGGCTTCGCGGTCATCACCGGCGGCGGGCCCGGCGCCATGGAGGCGGCCAACAAGGGTGCCAAGGAGGCGGGCGGCGAGAGCATCGGCCTGGGCATCGAGCTGCCCTTCGAGAGCAGCCTGAACGAGTACGTCACCTTCGGCCTGGACTTCCGCTACTTCTTCGTGCGCAAGACGATGTTCGTCAAGTACAGCCAGGGGTACGTCGTCCTCCCCGGCGGTGTCGGCACCCTCGACGAGCTCTTCGAGGCGATGACGCTGGCGCAGACCAAGAAGATCACGCAGTTCCCGATCGTGCTGATGGGCGTGGACTACTGGTCGGGCCTGCTGGACTGGATGCGCGGCAGCATGCTCGACGACGGCCGGATCAAGCAGTCCGACATCGACATGCTCACCGTGACCGACGACGTCGACGAGGCGGTGGCGCTGATGGTCGCCGCCCGCGACCGGCACGCGTGAGCGGACGGGCGGAGGAGGGGTGAGCGAGACCATGATGTGGGTCTTCGCGGTCATGATCGTGCTGGTCATGGGCGTCATCGCGATGCTGGCCGCGGGGCACGGCGACCCGATGGCTCCGGCGTACGACGACCGGCCCGACGCCGTCGTACCGGACGACCGCCCGCTGGCCGCCGAGGACCTGCGCACGGTCCGGTTCTCGCTGGCGTTGCGCGGCTACCGGATGTCGGAGGTGGACGCGCTCCTGGAGCGACTCGCCCACGAGATGAGCGGTGACACCGCGGGCTCCACGCAGCCCGACGACGACGCCGAGTGACCCCCTTCGGCTGTGCGCCACCACACCCATAGGCGATAATGGTTCTGCTTCCACGCGCGTGGGGGCGAACGATCCCACCTGCAGCGAGAAGAAGGGGTGCCGCATGGCGGCGATGAAGCCTCGGACCGGCGACGGTCCGCTCGAGGTCACCAAGGAAGGTCGCGGCATCGTCATGCGCGTCCCGCTCGAGGGTGGCGGCCGTCTGGTCGTCGAGCTGAACGCCGAGGAGGCCGGCGCTCTCGGCGAAGCTCTCAAGAACGTCGTCGGGTGACCTCACCCTCCCTTCCCGCTCAGGTTTCACCACCGCAGTTCGCGCTCAGCGCGGAATCCCTCGGTGTCGTCGCTCGCGCCCGTGGCGTCGAGGCGGCGGCGGTGCCTGTGCTTCCCGGCGAGGACGGCGACGTCCTGCTCGGTCCCGGTGCCGCCGATCTCGGTGACGCGCTGGGGATCGACCTGCTCGCCGCCGCGGACGTGCACGGGCTGACCGGTGCGGTGGGGGAGGCGACCGTCGTCCCGGTGCTGGCGCCGGTCGACGGTCTCGAGGACCTCCGCGTGGTGGTCCTGGTCGGTGTGGGCGAGGCCCGCCCGATCGACGTACGCCGAGCGGGCGCGGCACTGGCCAAGGCCTGCCGCGACCGCACGGGCGTCGTCACCTCGGTGCCGGACGTCGCTGCCGAGGACGACGCCGTGGACGCGGCCATCGAGGCCTTCGTGGTCGGCATGACGCTCGGCTCCTTCGACTTCCACTGGCGCTCCGAGGGCCCGCAGCACCGACCCGTCGAACGCGTCGTGATCGCCACCCAGGGCGGTCCCGCCGACCGTGCGCTGCTCGAGCGCGCCGTGGCGATCGGTGGCGCCGGATGGCGCTCGCGGATGCTCGCGACCGTCCCGTCGAACCTGAAGAACCCGGCGTGGCTCGCCGACCAGGCCGAGCAGATGGCCGCCGACGCCGGTCTGACCGTCAAGGTCTGGGACGACAGCGCGCTGCTCAAGGAGGGCTTCGGCGGCATCGCAGCCGTGGGCCGCGCCTCGGCGACCCCGCCGCGGCTCATCCGCCTCGACTACACCCCGCGCGGCATCTCCGCCCGCGCCGCCAAGAAGCTGCCCACCGTCGTGCTCGTCGGCAAGGGCATCACCTTCGACAGCGGTGGCCTCAACATCAAGCCGGGCCAGAGCATGGCCACGATGAAGCGCGACATGACCGGCGGTGCCGTGGTCCTCGCGACCATGGCCGCGCTGGCCGACGTCGACTGCCCGGTCCGTGTGATCGGCCTGGTCGCCGCCGCCGAGAACGTCATCTCGGGTGACGCGCTGCGACCCGGCGACGTCATCACCCACTGGGGCGGCCGCACCAGCGAGGTCGGCAACACCGACGCCGAGGGCCGGTTGGTCCTCGCCGACGCGCTCGCGTACGCCGTCTCCGAGCTCGAGCCCGACGTCCTCGTCGACGTCGCGACCCTGACCGGCGCGGTCAAGGTCGCGCTCGGCCAGCAGGTCGGCGGCCTGTTCGCCACCGATGACGTCCTCGCCGCGCGGCTGCGCGACGCGGGCGAGCGTGCCGGGGAGCCGCTCTGGCGGCTGCCGTTGTACGACGGGTACGAGGACTCGCTCGCGTCGAAGATCGCCGATGCCCGCAACGACCCGCCCGGTCCCGGTGCGCTGACGGCCGCGCTGTTCCTGCGCCACTTCGTCGGCGACGTGCCGTGGGCCCACCTCGACATCGCGTCCGTCGGCGACGTCGAGAAGGAATGGCACGAGTGGACGCCGGGCCCGTCCGGGTTCGGCGCCCGTCTGTTGCTCGCCTGGCTCGGCACCCCGGATCCCCTGGAAGGAATCAAGCACTGATGCGTGGACTCACCGTTCGCTGGTCCCTCACCGCGGCGCCCGAGGGCGTCGAGCAGCAGCTCCGCGACTACGTGGCGGACACCTCGCACGCCCGCTTCCAGGGCATGGACGGCCTGGCCTACAAGACCTGGCGGATGGTGCCGGGCGAGTGGTTCGAGGGCTGCTACGTGTTCGCGGACGCCGCCGCGCGGGAGTCCTTCCAGACCACCTTCGCCGCCGGCGCGGCCGAGGCTCCGGGCTCGAAGATCATCGGCAGCGCGCCGGTCCTGATCGAGCCGTGCGAGGTCGTCTCGATCGCCGCGGGCGCGGCCGGCTTCGCCGTCGCCCCACGCGGCGAGTAGCTCGCGCCACAGGGGTCACTCCGGCCCCACAAGTGCGCAGGAATCCCCGGTCGACCGGGGATTCCTGCAGCTCAGTCGGCCTCCGGCGTCCAGACCTTCTTCGCGACGAGCAGCCCGTCGCCGACGGGCAGCAGCACGGGAACCAGGCCCTCGGTCTCCGCGACGGCCTGGACCAGGTCGCGGATGGCGACGGTCTCCGCGTCGCGCTGGGACGGGTCCGCGACCCGGTCGTGCCAGAGCGCGTTGTCGAACGCCAGCACGCCACCGGGGCGCAACAGCCGCATCGCCTCGGCCAGGTAGGCGGCGTACTCGCGCTTGTCGCCGTCGGCGAACACCAGGTCGTAGTGGCCGTCGGTGAGCCGGGGGAGCACGTCGAGCGCGGCGCCGGCGATCGTGCGCACGCGCTGGGCGGGGATGCCGCCCTCCTTGAACGTCTCGCGGGCGAGGCGCTGGTGCTCCGCCTCGACGTCGACGGTCGTCAGCACCCCGTCGGGACGCATGCCGCGCAGCAGCCACAGCCCGGAGACGCCGGTGCCGGTGCCGATCTCGACGACCGCCCGCGCCTCGAGCACCGCGGCGAGGAAACGCAGCGCGGCGCCACCGCCGGAGCCGATCGACACCACGCCGACCTCCTCGGCGCGGGCGCGCGCTGCGGCCAGGACCTCGTCCTCGGTCACGTAGCTCTCGGCGTAGGTCCAGCTGGTCTGGTTCATCGGGGTGACGGCCACACGCTCACCCTAGTGTGAGAGATGCCGAACAGGCATGAGGCGAGGCGGGCCGGGGAACACCGAACGCACGTTGTTCGTTGATCGTCTTCACAGGGAAGTCTCAGGCACCACTTCTAGCGTGAGGGGAGCGATCAGGTTGGTCGTGCGGAAGAAGAGGTTGGTAGCCATGTCGGCGCAGACGGTGGACAGCTCGGAGCCCGAGGTGCGGACCGACCCCGACGCGTGGGCGCGGATCGTCGAGGACCACTCCGACCGCGTGTTCCGGCTGGCCTACCGGCTCACCGGCAACCGGCACGACGCCGAGGACCTCACCCAGGAGGTCTTCGTCCGGGTGTTCCGCTCGCTGCACACCTACACGCCCGGCACCTTCGAGGGCTGGCTGCACCGGATCACCACGAACCTGTTCCTCGACCAGGCCCGCCGCAAGCAGCGGATCCGCTTCGACGCCCTGTCCGACGAGCGTGCCGCCCGGCTCGCCAGCCCGACGGCCGCACCCGACACGGCGTACGCCGACGGCACGTTCGACGACGACGTCGAGTCCGCCCTCGCCGCGCTGCCCCCGGACTTCCGCGCCGCGGTCGTGCTGTGCGACATCGAGGGCCTGAGCTACGAGGAGATCGCCGACATCCTCGGCGCCAAGCTCGGCACGGTCCGGTCGCGCATCCACCGCGGCCGGGCCTTGCTGCGGTCGGCGCTGGCGCACCGTGCGCCGGCCGCGGGCCGTACCAGGTTCGCCGGCCCGCTGCCGCAGGTCACCGGCGCATGATGGGCCACCTCGGAGCGCGCGTGAGCGCCCTGCTCGACGGGCAGCTCAGCCCCGCCGACGCCGAGGAGGCCTGGCGACACGTCTACGGCTGTCACGCCTGCCGTGACCTGGTCGAGCGCGAGGGGTGGGTGAAGTCACGCCTCGCGGGTCTCGCCGCCGGCGCGGACGACGCGTCGCTGCACGACCTGAAGGGCTCGCTGCTCAGCCTCACGCCCGGGGATGCCTACCTGACGCCCGGGCGGGAGAGCATGGCGCGCCGGGTGGGCATCGGCGCCGCCGCCGTGGGCGGCGGAGCCATCGGTGCCGCGCTGTTGGGCGTCGTCGCGCTCGGCATGGCCCCCGGCTCGGGTGCGGGCGACGTACGTCCGCCGGTGTCCCAGATCGGCAACGCCACACCGACGCCCGCCGCCACCACCGCCTCACGCCAGCGCCGCCAGTCCCCGGCCCGCCTGCACGTGGTGCACCGCGGTGTCAGCGAGAGCGTCGTGCACACGTTCCGCTGATCCCCGTCTGGGTCCCATCGGTCATGATGGGGGCGTGAGCGACGAGCAGAACCCGGCCGAGGAGACGCAGCCGATCCTCCCCGACCCCGCGCAGGGATCCTCGCCGTGGGCTCCGCCCGTCCCGGGCGCGCAGCCGCTGATGCCCCCGGTCGGCGCACCCGCTGCCGCGCCGTCGCAGCCGGTCGCCGAGGAGCCGCCGGCCGAGCCGCCTTCCGCCGACCTGCCCCCGGCCCCGGAGCGGCCCCCGGCCGCCGTACCTCCGGCTCCGCCGTCGCCGACCCAGCACCTCACCCTCGGGGGCGGCTTCCCGCCGCCCAGCGCCCGCCCGCGTCGTACGCCGGGATGGGCCTGGCCCGCCGTGGCGCTCGTCGCGCTCGTGATCGGCCTGCTCGGCGGCCTCGGAGGCGCCGCGGTCTACCACCACTTCTCGACCCAGGGCGGCCAGGTCTCCGCCGGGCTGGGCGGCGTCGACCTGGCCACCGAGCCGCCGCTGCCCAGGAGCGGCTCGGTCGCGGCCGTGGCCGCCGCGGTCCTGCCCAGCACCGTCCAGATCGTGGCGGAGTACGGCGGTGAGGACGACGGCGCGACCGGTTCCGGCTTCGTCCTCGACACGCAGGGCCACGTCATCACGAACAACCACGTGATCCGGGCGGCCGCGATCGACAGCGGCCCGATCACCGTGATCTACCAGGACGGCAAGCGCTACCCGGCGACGATCGTCGGCCGCAGCACCGTCTACGACCTCGCGGTCCTCTACGTGAAGAACGCGCCGAAGGAGAAGCCGGCCGCGCTGGGAGCCTCGAAGGTGATGCGCGTGGGCGACCCGGTCGTCGCGATCGGCTCCCCGCTCGGACTGGACGCCACGGTCACCTCCGGCATCGTGAGCGCCCTGCACCGGCCCGTCCAGACCGGGGAGAGCGCCACCGACCAGTCGTTCATCGACGCGATCCAGACCGACGCCGCGATCAACCCCGGCAACTCCGGCGGCCCGCTGGTCAACATGCGCGGGCAGGTCATCGGCATCAACTCGGCCATCGCCACGAGCGGCGGCACCGGCACCACCTCGGGCCAGGCGGGCAACATCGGCCTGGGCTTCGCGATCCCCGTCGAGCAGGTACGGGTCACCGTCGACCAGATCCTGCGCACCGGCAAGGCGCAGTATCCCTACATGGGCGTCAAGCCGAAGGCCGACAGCGGCGTGAACCTCGCCGGCGCCACGATCGAGAAGGTCTACCCGGGGACCGCTGCCGACGCGGCCGGTCTCGAGACCGGTGACGTGGTCACCTCGATCAACGGACAGCCTGTCACCAGCTACGTCAGCCTGATCGTCATCGTGCGGACCTTCCAGCCCGGGGACCACCTCACGGTCACCTACCGGCGCGGGGGCTCGGACCACACCGCCGAGGTGACACTGGGCGGCAAGGTCGGCTGACCGGCGCCAGCACGATATCGATCTCGCGCTGGCGCCGGCGGCGTCAGCCGATGCGTCCGGTGGACAACGCTGCGACGATGCCGAGGACCAGCGCACTGATCAGGGTCAGTCGTCGGAATGGTCGGGAGCGGTCCCAACCTCGCCAATCGGCGAGCAGGGCCACGAGCATCATGACGGCCAAGGGGACGATCAACGCCCCGTCGGAGAGTGACCAGGTCCTCACGAACATGGCGTCCACGGCAAGGTAGGCGGTGAGGTAGGCCGTGAGAACTGGCGCGAGGAGACGCGTGCGGTTGTGCTCGTGGGCACGATCAAGCAGCGCCCGCCCCTCTGATCGGTCGCGAGAGGGCATCAGAAACAGGCGTCCGCGACGGCGGAGATGCCGAGGATCTCACCGGCGAGACCAGGAGCGGCTGCTTTCAGGTCTGCCCAGGTGCCGGCCTTCACGATCAGCTCGGCCGACTTGCGGATCCCACCGAGCTCCCGGACGAAGCGGGCGGCCTTCGCCATCGGCACGACCGCCACGATGACCGCGGACACGCACTTGGTCACCTTCCAGGTGTTGGACCAGAAGGTCGGAGAGGCGATCCAGGTCCAGCCCCACCCCCGCGCGGCGACAGGACGCGCGATGATGCATCCGTTTTCACGGACTGCGCTCGAGCCGTCCTCGAAGACGCGCATCACGTAGCTGGTCCCTCCATAGCACTCGGGAAGCGAGCGCGATCGCGCGGGTCGGAGAGTGAGCTCGCGCTTGATCATGTTGAACTTGCGGCTCCCGTAGGCGAAATTGACGGCCTTGTAGCGGCACGGGATCTCCGACGTACGGCAGTTCTGGATCGTGCGCGCGGCCACGTGCGCGGCTGGCTGCGTGCTCGTCGCGTGCACTGCGGCGCTCGCTGCCGGTGTTGCTGCGGTCGCGCCGGCGCAGATCCCGACGGCGAGAAGTCCAGCGAGCACGATGGCGATGAGATGGCGGGCGGGTCGGAGAGGTGCGCGCATGTGCGTGCCTTTCTGATGGGGGATGCCCACCACCGAGTGGGCGGACATCGGAGGACTCCCCGCGACCTGGAGCTCTCGAACGCTCACGCGTCGACGTCGGTCGTGCTCTCCTCGAAGGGGTGGTCGGCGACGAACTGGCGGGCGTCGGCGTACATCCGGGCGATGTAGTCCTCGAGCTTGTCGGCCTCGACGCGCCACTGGCCGCGGCCGCCGATCTTGATGGCGGGCAGGTCGCCCCGGCGTACCAACGCGTAGACCTGGGCGCTGGAGGTGTTGAGCACCTCGGCCACGTCGGCCAGGGTCAGGAAGCGAGGGGTGCCTGCCATGGCCCCATCGTGTCACTCCGCGCCCCCGACCCGCGGGACCGGTGCGGCCCGCTGTGGACAACATGCGTGACGGATCGGCGCGCGCGGCGCATGATGGCCGCGTGTCCAGTCTCGGGAGTCCGGGCACGTCGACGCCCCTTCCGGCCCAACGGGTCGGGCGGGCCGGGTGGCGTGACCCCAGGTTGTGGATCGGTGTCGTGCTGGTGACCGCATCGGTGGTCGCGGGCGCGCGGTTGCTGGCGGGGGCGGACGACACCGTCCGGGTGTGGGCGCTGGTCCACGAGGAGGGAGCGGGCGCGCACCTCGGCTCCGCCGACCTCGTCGTACGCCGGGTGCGGTTCGCCGACGCCGGCGACCTCGACCTCTACTACTCGGCGGACGAGGACCTGCCCGGCGACCTCGTCCTCGGCCACACCGTCGGCGCGGGCGAGCTGCTCGCGCGGTCGGCGGTCGTCGCCGCGGGGGAGTCCACCACGGTGCGGGTCTCCATCGAGGTCGAGCCGGGCCACGTCGACCCCGAGGTGCACGCCGGGTCGGTCGTCGACGTCTACCTCGACGACAAGAGCTCCGGTCCGTCGGCCGACGGCAAGGCGCTCGCGGGCGTGACGGTGCTCGCCGCGCCGCCGTACGACGAGACGTACGCCGTCACCGGGGACCGGCAGCTGGTGCTCGCCGTGCCGCGGAGCCAGGTGGAGCGCTTCGAGCGCACGCGCGCCGCCATGCAGGCCCCCGAGATCAACGTCAACGTCTACTGAGGGCGGTGCGCGCGTGATCGTCGTGGTGATGGTCGAGTCCGGCGCCGGTTGGGAGCAGCAGGCGCTCGCGACCCTGTCCGCCGATCCCGGGATCGTGGTGCTCAAGCGGTGTGTCGACGTCGACGACCTCGTGGCGACCGCGAGCACCGGGCAGGCCGAGGTGGCGGTTCTCGGGGCCGACCTGCCGGGGTTGGACCGGACGGTGGTCGACGCCCTCGCCGCCCACGGCGTGCGGTTGGTCGGGGTGGCGCAGGACCCCGACGCGACCCGGGTCCGCGCGAGCAGGATCGGGCTCGAGGCGCTGCTGGCCGTCGACGACCTGGCCGACCTGCCGGCCGTCGTGCGGGAGCCCGCGTCGGCGACGCGGCCCGCGGTCGTCGTACCGGAGGAGCCGGAGGCGGTGCCGTCGGTGCCGGTCGGTCGTGAGGGCCGGGTCATCGCGGTGTGGGGTCCCGCCGGCGCGCCTGGACGTACGACGGTGGCGGTCGGCCTGGCCGCCCAGCTGGCCCGACGTGGGCTGAGCACGGTCCTCGTCGACGCCGATCCGTACGGCGGCGCCGTGGCCCAGCACCTGGGTGTGCTGGACGAGGTCTCCGGTCTGCTCGCGGCGGCGCGGCTCGCAGCGTCGGGCGCCCTGGCCGCGCGCTACGCCGAGGTGCCGCGCCGGCTGTCGGACCGGCTCCACCTGGTGACCGGCCTGCCCCGGCCGGATCGTTGGCGGGAGGTGCGTCCCGGCACGCTGGAGGAGCTCGTCGGCTGCGCGCGGCAGGGCGCTCAGGTCGTCCTCGACACCGGCTTCGACCTCGAGGTCGACCCGATGGCGGACCCCGGCGTCCGCCCGGAGCGCAACGGACTCACCTTCGAGGCGCTCGCCCTCGCCGACGAGGTGGTGGTCGTCGGTTCGGCCGATCCGGTGGGCTTGGCCCGTCTGGCACGGGCGATCCGCGACCTCGCCGAGCACCTGGCCCGCGAAGAGGCACATCCGACCGTGCGGGTCGTCGTCAACCGGATGCGGTCCAGCCTGGGGTGGCGCGAGGCCGACGTGGCTGCGATGCTCGCCGGCTTCGGCGCGGCGGGCGACGTGCGCTTCCTGCCCGACGACCAGCCCGCGGTGGATCGCGCGCTGGTCGCCGGGAGGTCGTTGGTGGAGTCGGGGGAGTCCCCGTTGTCGAAGGCGATCGCGTCGCTGCTCGACGCGATGGCCGGTGCCCGCGGCGCCTAGGGTGAGCAAGTCCGAGGGGGCGCACGCTACGACGCGCTCAGCGCGCACGCTGGCTGCGTTGTCGTCAGTCGTCGGGCCTCCGGCCCGCCTCCCTCCTCCGCCTTGCCATCGCACGCCCTGAGCACGTCTCGCTTGCACGCCCCCTCGGACTTGCTCACCCGGTCAGGCGCTGAACAGCAGGTAGAGCCCGCCCGCGGTGAAGCCGACCATCGCCAGGAGGACCGGCAGCTGGCCGAGCACGTGCCACCTCCGCGGCAGCACGACGAGTGCCCGGTCGTGTGACGACGCGGCGGCCGTCACGTGACCGATGACCACGGCGACGACCTTCATGGACGCCAGGAACGTCGGGTGGTAGCTGAACCAGTAGTTCGACGTGAAGCTGTCGGTCCCGAGGATGTCCCAGCCCTTGCCGAACGGATCGCTGACCCGCGCCAGCGTCTGGATGCCGTTGTCGATGAGGAAGGTCAGGTAGTGGGCCAGGATGTACGCCGCGATGATCGGCACGATCGTGTGCGCGAACTGGCGGGGCAGCAGCCGCTGGGGCGTCGTACCGCCCGGGGTGAGGAGGCACGCGACGGTGAGGACCAGGCCGGCGCCGCAGCAGAAGCCCAGCAGGCCGAGGTTGTTGATGACGTTGCCGTTGATCGAGGACGTCTGGATCATGTGGATCCACCGGTTCGACTCCTTGAAGGAGTCGAAGGCCGTCGACCCGAAGAGCACCGCGACGACGGCCACGAGGCCGGGTCGGGCCGGCAGCGTCGCGAGGTTGGCCAGCGGGCTGCGGACCACGAGCCGTCCGTCCTGCTTGGCCCACACCGACAGGTGCGCCATCGCCGTGGAGTAGACCTCGAACGGGTCGGCCCGCGCGAACCAGCGCTGGCCGAACAGCATGCCCCCGACGAGCATCGCGCCGCCGTACACCGCACACCACAGCCGCAGGCTGTTCAGGTCCGTGGGGTTGCTGGAGACCAGCTCCTGCCACACGAACGCGAACAGGCCGAGCGCCGCGGGCCAGTTCCCGAGCCACTCGGGGTAGGCGAGCATCCCCTGCCGCGGGTCGCCGCCCGAGAGCCGGGTGAGCCCGGCGGTGATGGTCCGCATCGGGTTCAGCGCCCGCCAGACGGGTCCGAAAAGCAGCGCCGCGGCCGGTACGCCGACCCAGAGCCACACGAAGAAGATCCCCATGAAGGGGTTCGTCGTGTACGGCTGACCCCACAGGGCCGTCGCCACGCAGTAGAGCAGGCCGATGATGCCGAGCGTGCGCAGCACCACCAGGCTCGCCGCGGAGCCGGCGATCCGGTCGAGCAGCGCCGACGCCGGACGCCCGCCGGGTATGACGTAGCGCGGGCTGCGCCACGCCAGGATCAGGACCGCGAAGGACAGCACCAGCGCGGCGACCGCGCCGGAGATGGCGAGCCCGAGGGGGATCGGCAGGTCGGCCTGACCGCCGAACCCGTGGGCCTCGATCACCGGACCTCGAGCTGGAAGAGCGTCTCCTTGAGCTCCTCGACCTCGACTTCGACCTGGCCCGGGCGGGTGATCGTGAAGCTGTAGTC
The DNA here is from genome assembly GCF_054777115.1 of Nocardioides maradonensis. Lineage (NCBI taxonomy): Bacteria > Bacillati > Actinomycetota > Actinomycetes > Propionibacteriales > Nocardioidaceae > Nocardioides > Nocardioides maradonensis. The sequence goes on from NZ_BAAHAZ010000017.1 coordinate 103,934, forward strand.
GTGCGTGCCCTTCGACACCTCGATGGGCTGGCCCGCGCCGCCGCTGTGGACGTGGATCTCGTGCGCGCCGTCCGAGGTGACGTGCAGGACGATCTTCTGGTCGACCGCGGCGTCGATCCGGGTGCCGTTGGGGGTGATCGAGGTGCCGTTGATGGTGACGTCGATCGTGAGCGGCTTGCTCGTGTCGGTCGTCGACGACCCTGCCTTCGTGCCGCAGGCCGTCGCGAGGAGGAGCACGGCGGCGAGCGCGATCGCGGCGCGGAACGTGGTGCGCAAGGGTGGAGCCTTTCGGGACGGAGAACACAGCGAGACGGCGGCAGATCGCCGTCCGGCGTCTGACACAATCTCATGCGGGTCTGAATGGCTCCTGAGATTCCGGAGGTGGTCGCCCGTGGTGGACCGGGTACGCCGGCGAGACCTCGCCTTCCTCACCGAGGAGACGGCCGAGACGCCCCTGCACAACGCGACGATCGAGATCTTCGAGCCCGGTGAGGCCGAGGAGTTCGACTACCGCCGGCTGCTCACCCTCATCGGCGACCGGCTCGCGTTCGTCCCGCGCTACCGGCAGCGTCTCCTCACCGTGCCCGCGCACCTGGCGAACCCGGTGTGGGTCGACGACGAGTCGTTCGACCTGACCTTCCACGTACGTCGCTCCGCCCTGCCGCGGCCGGGCAACCACGAGCAGCTGATGGACCTCGCCTCGCGCATCGTGTCGCGGCCGCTGGACCGCACCCGCCCGCTGTGGGAGATGTACTTCATCGAGGGTCTCGAGGGCGGCCGCGTCGCGCTGCTGTCGAAGACGCACCAGGCGCTCGTCGACGGCATCCACACCGTCGACCTGGGCCAGCTCCTGCTCGACCCGTCACCGGAGCCGCGGATCCTCGAGTGCGACGACTGGCAGCCGCACCGGGCTCCGAGCCCGACGCAGCTGCTGCTCGGGGCGGTCGAGGACACGCTCACGTCGCCCGAGGTCATCATCGACACGCTGCGCACCCGGGGTCGGGCGGTCGCGCGGCTGGCGGACCAGGGTTCCCGGCGTACCAGGGCGTTCGCGGCAGCGCTGGCCAACCGGGCCGGCAAGAAGGGCACGCCGATCAGCGGCGGGCTGTCGCAGCAGCGCCGCGTCGTCGCGCTGCAGACCTGCCTCAAGGACTACCGCAAGGTGCGCGCGGCGCACGGCGGCACGGTCAACGACGTGATCCTCGCGGCCATTGCCGGCGGTCTGCGGGCATGGCTGATGACGCGCGCCGAGTCGCTCGGCGGCCTGCGTCAGGTGCGGGTCCTCGTGCCGGTCTCGGTCATCGACGAGGAGCTCGAGGCGACCTCGCTCGGCAGCCAGATCGCCGCGCACTTCGTGGACCTGCCGATCGGTGAGTCCAGCCCGGTCGTGCGGCTGCACCAGGTCTCCTACTCCTTCCAGGCGCACAAGGAGACCGGCCGCAGCGTCGCCGCCAACCGGCTCGCCGGTGTCGCCGGCTTCGCCCCGACCACGTTCCACGCGATCGGCTCACGGGTCGCCGCGGACGAGCTGCGCCGCGGCTACCAGCTGTCGGTCACCAACGTCCCCGGTCCGCAGTCGCCGCTGTACGCCGCCGGCGCGAAGATGGTCGCCAGCTACCCGGTCCCGCCGCTGCTCCCGGGCCACCCGCTCTCGATCGGCGTGACGTCGTACGACGGCGGGGTGTTCTACGGCATCACCGCGGACCGGGACTGGGTGCCGGACGCGGAGCTGCTCGCCACGTGCCTGCGCGAGGCCCTGGAGGAGCTGGTCGACGTCTCGTCCGACACCCGCCCGCAGGCGCCCCGCGGCAGGAGCACCACGGACGCATGATCCCTCTCCACCTGGGTGCGCTGCACCCCTACGAGCGTGTCCTCGTGCTGGTCTTCGCGATCGGCCCGTTCGTCATCCTCGGTATCGCGATCTGGATCCGGGCGCGGCAGGACCGCGCCGCCGCCCTCGCCGGGGAATCGCCCGAGGTGGTCGAGCCGGTCGAGACCCCGGACGATCCGGACGTCAGCGACTGAGTCGATCCGGCTTGGCAAGTTAACTTGCCGCAAGTAACCTTGTCATGGTGGACGACGAGCCCGGCGCGCCGATCATCCTCGAGTCGGCGTATCGCCACGGCGTGAGCGACGAGGAGATGCTCCACGCTCTGAGGTTCGCGGTCCATCACGTCCGGCAGGACGACAACATGGTCATGTTCATCGGGCCTGATCCAGCAGGGACGCTGGTCGAGGTCGGTGTCGTGATCTGGTGGGGTGGCGAGCTCGCCATCGCCCACGCACTACGACCGGCGCGATTGAAGTATCTGAGGTGACCACCGTGCGACGTTCCTTGAGTGACCTGATCAGCAACGCTGACCGTCTTGCCGACGCGTTCGAGAATCACGAGCCGGAGCCGGCGGACTTCGGCGCGCCGTTGCCGCCACTGATGGCGGTCAAGCTGGCCGCCTTCAGGCGGGCATCCGCCGAGAAGGAGCTGGCTGAAGCGATCGCGGCGGCACGCGAAGCGCACCTGTCGTGGCGCGAGCTCGGCGAGGCGATCGGCACGAGCGGCGAGGCCGTCCGTCAGCGGTATGCCGCTTCCTGACCCGATCAGCGACTGAGCCAGTCGACACCGGTCCGCTGCTCGGCGACCAGCGCCTTCTTCAGCAGCCCGGCGATGAGCTCCTCGAGCTTGCCGGCGACCAGTGGGATCTTGACCGTGACCTGCAGGTCGACGGTCTCGGTGGTGACGCCGTCCTTCTCGACGAGGATCGCGGTGCCGACCATCTCGCCGGGCTTGCCCGGGATCGTCACGTTGATGTCGCCGTGGGTCGGGCTGGTCCAGGACTCGTCCTGGGCGATCGGGACGGTCTCGCCGATGAACTTCTTCGCGAACGCGGGCACCTTCTCGGTCGGCTGCTCCATGCGGATGCTGACCTTCTTGGCGTCCACGTCGCCGTCGATGCTGACGCTGTGGGTGACGGCCTTCTGGGCCCGGCAGACCTCCTCCCGGAACGCCGGGTCGGACAACATCGCGGCGACCTTCTCGGCCGGGGCGTCGTACACCATCTCGTGCAGCAGTCGGGTCGGCATGGCGCCATCATCCCCTACCCGCGGTCCTTCCCACCGCCAGCATGAGCGTTCGCGAATTCGGGCGTTTGCGCGACAGGTGTCGTCGCAGCGTCTAGCGTGATCGCCGGCGTCGGTTACGCGGGGGTTGGCGCCGCTCGGTGTCTTGGGAGGGGTGCCATGTCGCGTCGGTTCTTTGGTGCCGGGCTGCGCGTTGTCCTTCGCGCGCTCCTGGTGTTGGCCGTGGTCGCGGCGTTGATGCGGGTGGTGACGGTGTCGGCCATGGCTGACGTGCCGGGTTCCTCAGTGCCGGCCGGCGCACCAACGATCTGCTCCCCGAGTGAGACGGTCACAGGATTGTCTTCAACAGGGACGGCAAGCCCGAATCCGAAGTACGCGGTCCTGAGCGTGCCCGACGGCGCGGACGTGTACATGACCGCGTCGGGCACGATTCAGATGAGCCGCTACTTCGGAGGCGCCTATTCAACCTGTCCTGCCCCCCGATTCTCGGTCCACATCTCGTGGGAGTGCTCGAAACTTTGAGAGTCCTTGTGGAGGTGTGTGATGGCTGCGGCGAAAAGGTTCA